>CAJXNS010000003.1 GCA_913057165.1 uncultured Trueperaceae bacterium | reverse complement strand
CCGAAGACGCGTAGCCCCGCCAATGGGGCGCGTGTTTAAGGTGTGGCTCGTGACTGGGGTTAAGTCGTAACAAGGTAGCTGTACCGGAAGGTGCGGCTGGATCACCTCCTTTCTAAGGAGTCACTGCAGGACGCTCTCGAACCGGATGTTTCAAAGACGTGAAGTGCGCGCACCTTAGGGTGCGCGTTCTTGTTTATGGCGTCAGGCCCGCCCCAAGTGTTTACGGTGTGCGGGAGGCAAGCCGTGCCATTTGCACCAAGCGTGGTGGTGTCAGATGCTTCGCTAAATGCGTCGCAGACGGGTACTTGCGGCCCATCGTATCCACGTTGTCCCACAGCCTCGCCAAACGGTCGGCAGGCATGTCGAGGGCAGGGGTCAACCGCACCACCCCGTTGGCGTTCAAGCTGACAATCGCGTGTACACCCGACTCTTGCAAGCCTCGGACACCCAAACCGCTCGCCAGCAGGCGGGTCAGGTTCTGGTTGCCACCAAGGACCGATGCAGGCACGGGATTGTGCAGGACCAACGCAAAAAGCATGCCGTGACCCCGCACCTCACGCACCAGCCCGTCACGCTCTTGGGCGAACGCCTTGAGGCGCTTCAGTCCCTCCTCGCCTTCAACGCGCGCGCGATGGGGCAGGTCCTGTTCCACCATCGCTTCGACGGACAGCAAACCGGTCAGCATGGCCAATGCGTTACCGGCAAACGTACTCGAGTGACGTCTTGCTGCGAAGCCAGGCAAGAACTTACGCATGATCGACCGACGCGCCAGGGTCGCCCCGACCGGAACCAATCCACCAGATAACGGTTTGGCGAGCGTGATGATGTCAGGCGACAGGCCACCATCGATGCTGGCGAACCAAGATCCAGTCCGCCCTAAGCCCGTCTGGATCTCATCGGCGATGGCGAGAATCCCGTGGCGTTGACGAAGCCGTTCAATCGTCGGCAGGAACGCTGCATCCGGTGCGACGACACCCCCCTCGCCCTGCAGTGGCTCGGCGATGATGGCGGCAATCTGATCCGCGCCGATGGCCGCCACTTCGCGCTCTAGGGCGTCGGGGTCACCGTACGGAAGCACGCGAACGTTGGCCAGCAAGGGCCCAAAGGCCTTCTGGTATTCACGGCTTGGGGTGACCGACAAAGCCCCCATGGTTTTGCCGTGGTACCCGCCTTGGAAGGCAATCAGCCACGGTGCTTTCGGGCGTGCCGCGCGCGCCATTTTAATGGCCACTTCAATCGCTTCGGCTCCACTGTTGCTGAACACCACCCCCGCGTCCTCGTGATCATTGGAAGCGGTATGCAGCAAAGCCACCAGGTTCGCCTCCAAAGCGGCACGAAGCGAACTCATGCTCTGCTGCGAAAACGACACCCAGGATGGGTCGTTGAGCGCTGCCTGCAGCCCCTCGACAAGGAAGTCAGGACGCTCCCCAAACGGTAGGGCCGCATAACCGCCGGCATGGATCATGCGACCGCCGTGTTGGTCTTCAAGCTCCCAAGGGTCTATACGTGTGAACGGCCCTGCGATACCGAGTGCATCAAGCACGCGCACAAGATCGTGGTTGCCATGGGCAAGCTCAAGGGTGCGCGTGCGGTTTTCTGTCAGTCCAGCCAGCGCATCCGACGCGGCCACAGGCAACACCGGCGCAACGGAAGGACGGTCGTGCTTCACGTCAGTCGAGCGTCCGTTCAATGCGGTTACCGGCGCCGTCCTCCACCACCACAACGTCAGGATCACCAGCTGGGAGATTCAGCTCAAAGCGATGCTCCATCGCAGGGGTGAACTGCACCGGCACGTTATTGACGGTGATGGCACTGACCCGCAAGTTGTCACGCGCGACGCCTTCCACCGCAATACGGCCATTATCGCGGCGTTCAAACGCCACAATGTCCAAAGTGGGCGGTTCGTTATCGATTTGAAGATCGTAATTCAGCACAGCCTTACGCCCGGTGACGTCTTCCACCTCAATGGTGCTCGTGGACAGACCGTCGCTAAGGTTCGGCATCGCGAACGCAAACTCAACGAAGCGTTTGCCACGCTCACCCGCATAAACGGCTGAGTCAAGCAGGTCAACGCCGTTCACGCGAACCGCCTCCACGCCTTGGTCGTCCATGGCGTAACCCACGATGCGAAGGTCGCTTGATGTGTTCGTTGTGCCGTTCTTCGGTTCGCGAATACCGACCATCGGAGGGATCGCGTCGCCACGACCGATGCACCCTCCCAGAAAAAGGGACAACACAGCGGCAAGTGCGAGCAGGGTGGCGGCATGCGAACGGGGCACGGTTTTATGCTACCGCGCCCCGGATGACGTTGGTGAGGTTTGGTTGTTTACGAGTCGCGCGGGTCGAAGGCGTCCCTGAATGCGTCTCCAAGGAGGTTCCAACCGAGCACGAACACGAGAATGGCCATGCCGGGATAGACCGAGGTGTACCAGTACGCGAGTGGATCGCCGGGCGGACCCAGAATCCAGTTACGCGCGAAATTCACCATCTGACCCCAATCGGCGTAACCCATGGGCGGCCCGAGGCCAAGGAACGAAAGGGCCGACGCGGTCAGCACCACAGAACCCATGTCCAAACTCGCCACCACGATCAGCGGCGCGATCGTGTTGGGAAGCATGTGCTTTGTGAACACACGCAGGCCACGTGAGCCCAGCGCTCGGGCGCTTTCAACGTAATCAAGGTTTTTGACTTTCATGACCTCAGCGCGAATGACGCGTGCATAATTCGGCCAGGCGACAAGCGCAATGGCGACGATCACGTTGGTGAGGGTCTGACCAAGGATGGTGACGATGACGATCGCGAGCACCAAGCTGGGAAAGGCGATCACGATATCCGTGAAACGCATCAGGACCTCATCCACCCAGCCACCAATAAAGCCGGCCAGCCCGCCGATGAGCAGCCCCATCGCCAAGCTGAGCCCCACCACAATCAGACCGATATTGAACGCCGTTCGGGCGCCCCACACGAGCCCATAACCGATGTCGTAACCGCTGCTGGTCGTCCCGAAACGGTAGTCCGCTGACGGCGATTCAGGAATAGGGGAGAAGCTCGCTCGCGGCATCGTGTAGCAGCTCTCGGGCGGCACGAAGATCGCCTGCCAGAACACACCTTTGGTGGGGTTATTGATGTCATCAATGGTGCCGGCGGTGACGCCTAAATCACGAAGGCAACTACGGCTTGGGTCACTCAGTTGCGGCGCAAAGAACGCAATCACCAAAAACGCCAAGACGGTGAAAGCACCGACGAGCGCCAGTGGGTTTCGCCGGAAGCGTTTGGCTGGCTTGGACTTCCACCACGGGAGGTTGGTGGCTTGCTCTGCGTCCTGAGGAGATGTGGTTTCAGCCATCAGTCGTACCGAATCCTTGGGTCCACGGCGGCGTAGAGAACGTCCACGAGTAGGTTTCCGACCACCACGATCATCGCAGTAAGGACGGTGAAGCCCATGACGGCAGGGTAGTCGAGGCTCACGGCAGCCGACGCAAACCAGCGCCCTAAGCCTGGGTAGTTAAAGACCGTCTCGGTGATGACCACGCCGTTCAGTAGGAAGATCAGCGTGAAGCCCGCAAGGGTGATCACCGGAATCAGTGCATTACGCCGCGCATGCTTGTAGTTCACGACATTTTCGGTGAGGCCTTTGGCGCGAGCCGTCCGCACGTAATCTTGCGAGAGCGTCTCAAGCAAACTCGACCGCATCACCCGCATGATGATCGCCGACGATGTGGCCGCTAGCGTAATCACCGGCAAAATCAAGTGCCGCAAGGCGTCCCAGAAGACGTCAGGACGACCGGCGAGAAGCGAGTCGATCAGCAAAAAGTTCGTACGAATGGGGAACGTACCGTTGGCGATCTCGATACTGATTTCGGTGGATACCCTGCCGGGTTCCAAACGGAACGCCCCGCCCGCAAACTCGCGGAGGACTTCCCCAAGACCGCCGTAAAAGATGACGAGCAGCCAAATACCAAGCACAAAGTTGGGAAGGGACCACCCCACAATCGCCACGACGCGTGTGAGCTGGTCAATAAATCGGTCGCGGTTCAGTGCAGCCGCTGTCCCAAGCGCAATGCCAAGACCGATGACTGGGATGAGCGATACGAGCGCAAGCTCAGCACTGGCGGGCAAGCGCTTGCGGATGGTGGTCAATACGGGCTCTTTGGAGGTTGAGGAGAATCCCAGGTTGCCGGTAAGGGCCTCCTGCATCCAGTTGCCGTACTGGACGTGAAACGGCTCGTCCAGGCCGTACTGGTCGATAATTAAGTCCAGGTTTTTGAGTTGCGCGTCGCTGGAGACAAACGCCGCAGCGCGCTGCGCGGGTGAAAGAAGCTGCATCAACCCAACGATCAGTAGGGTGACGCCAATAAGAACGACGGGGATAAATAGGATACGCCTGACAATGTATGCAAACACGTGGTGGACCTCTCATGAGGTGGTGGGTGGCCCAAACGGACCACCCACACATTCCTCAGCGACTCAGGGTCGTTAGTTCTTGGTGATGTCTTTCCACAAGAACTGACCGCCGAGCATCGGGTTGAGGTACACGCCCTCGATGTTGTCGCGCGTCACGATGAATTCCGTGGGCGACGGGTAGGGCAGCATCGGCATTTCGTCGTAGACGAGTTGGCCGAGCTCTTGGTAGAGCGCTTCACGCTCGCTGGCGTCCGTCGTGGCACGCGCGGCATCGATGAGCGCATCAAACTCGGGGTTGTTCACACCCGTACGGCCGGCGTAGAAGCCTTCCGAGTGATAGAAGGGGTGCAAGAAGTAATCCGAGTCCGCGTAGGACGGAGCCCAACCCAGCACGAAGGCGGTGCCTTTGCCTTCATCGGTGTAGGCGAGGTAGTCGGGCCACGCAAGCGCACGCACGTCGAGGTTGAACGCAGGGTTCATGAACTCGATGTTCTCCTTGAGGATTTCAAGGGCGGCTTGACGCGTGGTGTTACCAGCGTTGTAGGTCGCGGTCATCGTGAAGCCGTTTTCCCACACCGCACCACCGTGCGCGGCACGGCAGGCCTCTTCGGCCGCAGCGAAGTCAGCCGAGTAGATCGGCAGTTCGTCGTTGTAACCGAGGAACGAGGTGGGCAGACCCATCGTCAGCGCTTGGCCTTCGCCTTGAAGCACCTGATCGATGAACGCTTGCTGGTCGAAGTTGTACGCGAAGCACTTGCGCATGTTGGCGTCGTCGAAGAAGTTCGACGGAATGCCGTCGCCGTCAAGCTGGCCAGAGCCAACATCCGGGTTGTTGTCGGTGTTGATGTTGTGGTTGAAGAAGACCATGCCCACGGTGGTCGAGACCCAGCTGGGGTCTTCGTGGATGGTCACGCCTTCAGCGCCGCGGAGCTGCGCCAGGGTGGCACGGTCGCCCACTTGGACGCGGTCAGCGTCGCCTGCTTGGACAGCAAGAAGGCGGGTGGACTGCTCTTCGACGGTTTCGATGACGACGTTCTGAACGTCACCGGGGGTACCCCAGTAACCGTCGTACGCTTCGGCAACGACGGTTTCGCCGTCCCAGTCAACCAGTTGGTACGCACCGGTACCGCTGACGTTGTCGTGGAGGTGGTATTCGCGCAGGTTCACGCCCACCCAGTCACGCCAGGTCGCTTCGGTGCCGTCCCACAAGCCGTTGTCGATCGCGAACTGCTTGTCGACAATGCGGGCGACGTCCGACATCATCTTCACGAAGAAGGTGGGGTCGGTGTCGTTCAGGTTGAGCTGAACGGTGTAGTCATCGACACACACAGCAGCGTTGGCGACTTTGTTCCAGTACGCATCGTAGTCAGCGATTTCGCCGCCACCCGACTCGAAGTAGCTGTCGGCGTTCAGGTCGGTACCGAGGAACGACTCGGCCAGGAACCAGATACCGGAATCCCCAGGGTTATGAACCAGCATGCGGTGGACGGTGTACTGAACGTCCGCGCACGTGAATTCGTTACCGCTGTGGAACGTCACGCCTTCGCGCAGTTCAAAGGTGAACTGGTCGCCGGCGTCGTTGGCGCTCCATGAGGTGGCCAGCGTCGGCACGTAGTCCGTGACGCTACCGCCGTCATATTGGTAGAGCGTTTCGTAGACGTTTTCGATCACGACACTGGAGGCCGTGTCGTACGCCTGCGCTGGGTCCAAGCTATCCACGCCACCGAACGTCTGGTAGACGAACGTGTCGCTTTGGGCTTGGGCGGCGCCGAGAACGAGGGCGAGGCTGAACGTCAGCCCCAAGAGAACCTTCTTCATGGGCACTTCCTTTCCCTAATGCTGCGGGGCTCCGTTGGCCACAAACCGTTGGCCTCACGGTCGAACAAAATCAGCTCTTGCGCACCACGCCGCGAGCCCCACGCCACGCGGGCATGCAAGAAACCGTGCGCCTATTGTAATCAATTCGTCAGGGTCTAACGGTGAGGTTCGCTTACCTCATGCACACGCGCTTACGGTGTTTGCGCATCGCGGTCGCGCGCAGCGCGCATGAACGCCACGATGCGGGCGTACTCCTCATCGCTTAGCGAGCCCGGATTCCACCTTGGCATGGTCGCTCGCACATACGCCAGCAAGCCAGCCTCGTTGGTCACGTGCACCATGCGGGCGTTATCGCCAAGCACAGCCGGCGGCAGCCCTAGGCTGAACATGCTCGTATCGGGTGTTCCCTCGAGCGGCAGTTCGGCTGGGTTGCCAGGCCGGTGGCAGCGCTGGCAGTTCCGATGCGAGCGAGGAAATGCCTGCTTCGCTTCCGCAAAACCGGCTCCCGTCTTGCCGTGGCAGGCAGCGCAGTGATGGGCATACAGCAAGGCCCCCTCATAGACCGCACCGTGCTCCGCCTCAATGAGCGTCAACGTAGGCGCCGCCGCCGCTGCGGAAGGTTGCGCCCATCCCGTACCGGTCATGGCGAAAGCAACCGTCAGCCACGCAGCCAGTGGCCGCATCCTAAGAATCGGGGTCCTCGCCGTCACGCCGCGCAGCGTCCCCAGGGCGACGTCCGTGGTCTCGCCGGTCGCGCAGGTACCGCGCACCAAGCCAGACGGCTCCAACCACCAGTGCGACAGGCAACACAAACCGAAACAGCGCCCAAAGCAGGTTCGCAAGCGCCGTCAAGATCGTTCCAGCCAGACCTAGAATCCAACCGACAAGCCACACCACAAACGCCACAGCGACCAGGCCCACCACCGCGACGGCCGCAAGCTCAAACATTTCGCGCGGGGAACGGTTCATGCGCGCACGATAGCAACTCGGCGCCAAGCGTTCAGCGCGCCTGACAACTCGGTACACTCCTCGGGTGAATGTCACCTTAGAGCCTGAACGCATGGTTCACGGCGGCTATGCGCTGGCTCGGCTTGCAAGCGGCGAGGTATGTCTCGTTCGCAACGCCATTCCAGGCGAAACCGTACAAGCCCACCTTGAGCGCGCCGGGGGTGTCCTGCGCGGAAACACGCTTGAGGTGCTGAACGAAAGCCCCGACCGCGTGGAGCGGCAAGCCCATCCCGGTCTCGATTACAGTCATGTGGCGTACCCCAGGCAGCTCGCACTCAAACGCGACGTGCTGGTAGACGCCATGCAGCGTGCTGGTATCCGGGATGCCCCCCAGGTTGGACCGGTCGCGGCCTCACCCAACATTTGGCGCTACCGCGCCGTCATCCAGCCGGCCGTCACACCGGACGGCTTGGGCTACCGGCAGCCTGACTCGCACCAAACGGTCACCCTCGAAACAGACCCCACCGCCAACCACGCCTTGCAGGCTGCCTGGGCGATGCTTCAAAACCAAACCTTGAGGCACGCCCGCGAAATCGTCCTGCGCGGAAACGACAACGGCGACGTCCTCGCCGCCGCCATCGTGCCCGTTGCCAACGATGAGACGCTTGCCTGGGCCAAAGGCCTGCTGCAGGAACCGGTCGTCGGCGTGGCGGTCGCGAGCGAAACCACGCAAGGGCGTTTTCGGGCGGGCAAATCGCACGTCGCAGGCGAACGGCGCCTGCTGCAACGTTACGGCCGTCTCGACTTGAGTGTGACCGCCACCGCCTTCGCGCAACCCAATCCTGCGGCCGCCGGCAGGCTTGTCGATGCGTTGCTTGCCATGCCGCTTGGAGGACACAACCTGCTTGATCTGTACGGCGGAAGCGGCCTGTTCGGACTTCACCTAGCCGACCGGTTCACTGACGTCACTGTGGTGGACACCGCCGCGGAGAGTATTGAACGTGGACGCAGCGACGCCCAACGCCTCGGGCTTGATCACGTTCACTTTGCCCGCGGTGATGCCCGCCGGCTGACCTTGCAAAGCGCCGACACCGTGCTGGTAGACCCACCTCGCGCCGGTCTTGCGAAACCGCTTCGTCAAGCCATCACGGAAAGTGACGCCCAAACGCTCGTGTATGTGGCGTGCGACCCGGCGTCATGGTCTCGTGACACGTCCGATTTCATCAACCAAGGCTGGCGCCTTGAGAGCGTGCAACCGTTTGACTTCCAGCCGCACACCCACCACCTCGAGCTCCTATCCAGGCTGGTGCGTTGAGCCAGCCAAACCGTCCGCGCCTCCCGGGTATCCTTGCTGCATGTTGACGCGGCGCATCGTTCCCTGTCTTGACGTGCATGACGGCCGCGTCACCCGCGGTGAACAATTCGGCCGGGCTGAGAAGGGCGAACTGAAAGACGTCGGTGATCCGGTGGAGCTCGCCCGCCGCTACGACCGCCAAGGGGCTGACGAACTCGTGATTTACGACATCACAGCCACCGCGCACGGACGCGCTGCCGTGGTTGACGTGATCAAGCAGGTCGCGACCGAGTGCTTCATGCCACTTACGGTCGGCGGTGGTGTCGGCACGCTGGATGACTTTAGGGAGTTATTCGAGGCGGGCGCCGATAAGGTTTCCATCAACAGTGGGGCCGTCAAAAACCCATCCTTGCTCCGCGAAGCAAGTGTCGCCTACGGCGCCCAAGCGGTGGTGCTGTCGGTCGATGCGAAGCGCCGTGATGATGGGGGTTGGGATGTCTACGTGGCGGGTGGCCGGAAGAATACCGGCCTGGACGCGATCGAATGGGCGGCTGAAGGGGAGCGGTTGGGAGCGGGTGAAATCGTGATCAACAGCATCGACGCTGACGGCATGAAGACCGGCTTTGATATGGCGCTCGTCCGAGCGGTCACGGATGCGGTCGGTATCCCTGTGGTCGCTTCGGGCGGTGCCGGCAGCGCCCAGCACATGGTGGACCTGCTAGCGGGCACGCACGCCGACGCTGCATTGGCGGCAGGCATTTTCCACCGCGGCGAAGCCACGGTAGGGGACGTTAAAGCAGCCGCCAAGGCCGCTGGGGTGTGCATTCGTCCCCGCTTAGGTGAGGAGGCTGCATGACCGACCGCGCAAACGATTCGTTCTTCACGAAGGTCGTCCACGCCGGCCTCGACCCAGACCCACTTAGCGGAGCCGTCGCGCCCGCCATTCACCCATCGGCCACGTTCGCACGCGATGAACACGGCGACCTGCGTGACGGCTACGAGTACACCCGGTCGGACAATCCCACCCGCCGGCGCCTCGAAGGTGCCGTGACCGAACTGATTCCAGGAGCGCTCGATGCTGCCGCATTCGCGTCCGGTTCGGCGGCGGCTGCGGCCGTCCTGCGGACGTTAAAGCCACACTCGCGCTTGCTGGTGCCGCGCGACATGTACCACGGCCTCAGGCGCCTCCTCGAGGTGGAAGCGGAGCACTGGTCGCTCAATGTCGAACGCATCGCCATGCACGACATCGCCGCCGTTCAAGAGGCGCTGCGCACCAAGGCAGACATGGTCTGGATCGAAACGCCATCAAACCCCAACCTGCACGTCACCGATATTGAGGCGGTCACCGAACTGGCACACGCCGCAGGCGCGACCGTGGCGGTGGACGCCACCTGGACGCCACCGGGCGTCGCCAACCCGTTTGATTGGGGTGCCGACCTCGCCGTCCACTCAAGCACCAAATACTTCGGAGGCCACTCCGATCTGCTCGGTGGGCTCGCCGTGACCGCCACAGGTGGGCAGCCACAATTCGAGCGGGTACGGTTCCTGCAACGCCTCGAGGGTGCGGTCCCTTCGCCCTTCGATGCGTGGCTCACGCTGCGCGGAATGCGCACACTGGCGTTGCGTGTCGAGCGCGCATGCGCCAACGCCCTGCACGTCGCGCAAGCCCTCGAAGCACACGACGGTGTGCTTGCGGTGCACCACCCAGGCCTCACAAGCCACCCACAACATGCGGTGGCCGCCCGGCAGATGGAACGCTTTGGCGCGATGCTTTCATTTCAAGTGAAAGGTGGTCCCGCCGTCGCCCGTCAGGTTCCCTTAAGCAGCCGCCTGTTCACGGCAGCCACCAGCTTAGGGGGCGTTGAAAGCCTGATTGAACACCGGGCGCCCGTCGAAGGACCCGGGACGGACACCCCCCACGACCTCCTGCGTGTCTCGGTCGGCGTTGAGGACGCCCGCGATCTCGCGAACGACCTCACCGCAGCCGTGGACGATGCGCTGCACCGGCAAGGAGCCTGACGTGACCCAACCCATCCAATCGATCGATGATGTCGCCTTCGACGCCTCGGGCTTGGTGCCCGTCGTGGCGCAAGACGCCCACAACGGCGAGGTCCTCATGCTGGCGTACGCCAACCGTGAAGCGCTTGAGGCGACACTCACGACAGGCGAAGGGCACTACTTCAGCCGCTCCCGAAATGCCCTTTGGCGTAAAGGCGCCACCAGCGGTCACACCCAGGCGGTGCACGACGTCTGGCTTGACTGCGACGGCGATGCACTCGTCTACCGCGTGACCCAAACCGGTCCGGCGTGCCACACCGGGGAGCGATCCTGCTTTCACAGACCCCTGACGGCTGAATCTGCGGGTCAGGCGCCCGAAGCCTGGCCTGAACTGCTACAGCGGGTGGTTGCAGAACGCCTTGAGGCCCTGCCGGAAGGTTCGTACGTCACCGAACTTCACCAGCGTGGGACCGGCTACGTCGCCCAAAAGGTGGTGGAGGAGGCCGGCGAGACGATCGTCGCCGCCTTGCAGGATCAAAACAGCGACTTGGCTGAAGAGGCCGCCGACCTGATCTTCCACCTCGCCGTACTCCTCAAGCGTCAGGGCCTTGATTTAGATGCCGCCGGTGAGGTGCTGGCCGCCCGGCATCGCGCCCGCGGTTAAACCCGCCCGGCGTTGAACGTGTCGCTGTACAACGTCGCGGGGTCTACCGCGCTAGCGTGCGGACGTGCCACCCTGCCGTATGAGCGATCCAGGACACCCGCGCGCCGCAGCGACCGCTTTTGAGCGGGCGCTCATTCCCGACACCATTCGAATGACCGAGCACGCCGCCATCGCGGCCAGCCGCGTGGCCGGCATGGGCGATGAACCCCTGGTCGATCAAGCGGGAACAGAAGCGATGCGGACGGTGCTGAACGATCTCAACATTGACGGCCGCATCGTGATCGGTGAAGGCGAACGCGACGAGGCACCCATGCTGTTCCACGGCGAGCGCGTCGGCAGGGGAGAACCTGGCGGACGCGAGGTTGATATTGCGGTCGACCCGGTAGAAGGCACCGGCATTACCGCCAAACTTGTCAACGGCGCCGTTGCCGTCATTGCTCTCGCAGAACGCGGCGGGTTACTGAACGCCCCAGACGTGTACATGGACAAGCTGATCGTGGGCCCCCCTGCCGCAGGCCAGGTGGAACTGGGTGCTCCCGCGTTGCACAACCTTCAGGCGGTCGCGAGCAGCCTGGGTCGCGACGTGAACGACCTGACGGTCGCTATTTTGGACCGGCCGCGCCATGACGACTTGGTCGCTGAAGTACGCGCCACAGGCGCACGCGTCAAACTCATTGGTGACGGCGACGTGATTGCTGCGATTTCAGCGGCGTTCAAGGGCACCAACGTGCATGCCGTGATGGGCACGGGGGGTGCGCCCGAAGGCGTCCTCGCAGCGGCGGCACTCAAGTGCCTTGGTGGCGAGATTCAAGGCCGTTTTCTTGCGCGCAACGAATCGGAGCAAAGCCGCCTCGACGCGGCCGGTGTGGACATGCAGGCCACCTACACGACCGAGCAACTCGCCCCAGCCGCGCATCTGGTGTTCGCCGCGACAGGCATTACCGACGGGGACCTGCTCAGAGGCGTGAAGTTCTTTGGTCGCGGTGCGCGAACGCACACCGTATCGATGGGCCTCGCGTCGCGCGTGATTCGCTTTTCCGATGGGGTGCACCTGCTGGGTGACGGTGCCCGCGTGCACGTCCAGGTGTAGACCAGACGCAACCGCTACAATTGCGTCATGAAGCGGACCTTGCGCGTTTGGCTGTTGGGCGTGATTGCGCTGGGCGCAGCGAGCGTTCAGGCTCAGGGCCCGTTGTGCAGCCAAGAGTTTGCAGCGGCGGTGACGCGTGCTGAAGGCGACAGCTTGCCCCGCGTCGCAACGGCCGTGGCGCGTGCAGCGTACGAAGCGCTTGAACCAGCCATGCCCGCGCGCCGCGCGGCACGTGAGTTCGATGACCGCAACGCCCGCTGGCTTGATGAGCGTGGCTTGTTGCCCGACGGTTGGCGCACCGACCGTCTTGATGGGGACGCTTGGACGGCATTGCTCGGGCGTCTACAAACCCCGTACGGCCTGAACGCACGGTCGTTTGACGCGCCAGAAACACCCGACGATGCCGTCGGTGACGCTCAAGCAGCGCTCGCGCGTGGTGCGCGCGAAGTCCGCCCGCTAGGCTTGATTGCAACAGCGTCAGACAATCCAGACCGGGTGTCGTTCACGGCGGCCATTTGGAACTGGTCGCCTCACCCCCGGCTGCTGGTCTTCCGGGACACCTTGCGTGATCTGGCTGGCGATCCGGCATCGGTGGCTGCAACGATCGGCACGTGCGCCTGGTCGCCGCAGCACTACCTCCTCGGTGACGAAGCGTCGGTCCGTCGTTACTACCTGGGCAATGTCGACACCGAAATGATCATTTTGGCCACGGACCGATCGGGTCGCGTGCAGGCGGTACCGCGCAGCGAACAGGTGAACGTGCTTGCCATGACGGCGCCGCAGACCCGCAGTGCCGATGTGGTCGCTGTCGGCTTTGCGGGTCCTGGCCCCGCCGTCGGCGAAGTCGTGGGGTTGCTCACCAGCGTGCGGACCAACATCGGCCTGTTGGATATTCCGCGGTACTTGGCCATCCCAACCCAATAGGCGCACGGGGCGTGCGGTAGCCTTGGCGCCGTGAACCGAGGAACCCTTCATGCGTAACGTGCTTGTGACCGGTGGTGCGGGCTTTATTGGTAGCCACCTGGTCGACCGCCTCATCGGTCACGATGACGTGCACATCACGGTGCTCGATAGTTTCGAGCCGTTTTACGATCCTCGCGAGAAAGAAGCGAACGTGGCCGCTTGGGCTGACCTGCCGCAGGTGCAGATCATTCGCGCCGACCTGCGTGACATGGATGCTGTCCAAGAGGCGGTCACGCACCCACCCGACGTGATTGTTCACCTCGCCGCCCGCGCAGGCGTCCGGCCCAGCCTTGAGGACCCGGTGGGCTACCAGCAGGTCAACGTCATGGGCACGCAAAACCTGCTTGAGCTCGCGCGCTTGTGGGGCACACCGCAATTCGTGTTTGCGTCCTCAAGCAGCGTCTACGGGACCGATCCGAACGTGCCTTGGCGGGAGGACCATGCCGTGTTGCGGCCCGTCAGTCCGTACGCGTCAACCAAGGTTTCAGGCGAACTGCTCGGCCACGTTTACAGCCACCTGTACGCCATCCGTTTCGTTGCCCTGCGGTTTTTTACGGTCTACGGTCCGCGCCAGCGGCCGGACTTGGCCATCCGAAAGTTTGCCGAGCGCATGCGAGACGGGACGGCGATCCCTGTCTTCGGTGACGGTTCAACCCGTCGTGACTACACGTTCGTGTCCGACACGGTGGACGGCATTCTTGCCGCCATGAACTACGACGCGGAACCGTACGCCGTGTTCAACCTCGGCAACGATCGCACCGTCACGTTGACGCACATGATCGAAGCTTTGGAGCGCACGCTGGGTGTCGAAGCGGTGATCGACCGGCACGGCCCGCAGCCAGGCGACGTGCCGCAAACGTGGGCGGACCTCACCCACGCCAGGAACGCCTTGGGGTACCACCCGCAGGTGCCGTTTGAGGAAGGTTTGGAACGGTTCGTGCGGTGGCTTGACGGTCGTTAACGCCCGAAGCGTCGTTCGCGCGCCTGAAACGCGCGCAACGCCCGCAGAAAGTCAAGGCGTCTGAAATCAGGCCAGAACGCATCGCAGAAGTAGAACTCGGCGTACACCGACTGCCACAACATGAAGCCCGACAGTCGCTCCTCACCCGAGGTGCGAATGATGAAGTCAGGATCCGGCACGCCAGCGGACCAGAGGTGCTGCGCAACGTCGTCTAAGTTAAGGGTGCTCGCCACCTCAGACAACGTTTTGCCTTCCTGCTCGGCATGCAGCAGCAGTCGCTGCATGGCGGCCACGATCTCTTCCCGGCCGCCGTAACCCAAGGCCAGTTGCAGGTTCATGCCGGTGTGGTCCTTGGTGACGTCTTCAACGTGACGTAGGGCCTGCCGTGCGTCCTCACTAAAGTCGCTTACGTCCCCAATGACGCGGACGCGCACGCGGTGTTTGGTGAGCCTCGGGTCGTCAGCCAACTCTCGCGCTTGCTGGGCAACCAGGCGGTGGATGTGCGCCACCTCGCTATCGCTCCGACCCCGGTTATCCGTACTAAAGCCCCACATGGTGACGTTCATGATGCCCATCTGCAGGCACCAGTCGAGCACCTCTTTGGCCTTCGATGCCCCTTGTGCGTGACCTGCACCGACCCCCAGTTTCAGCGTCTTGGCAAAGCGCCGGTTGCCGTCCATGATGATGCCCACATGTTTCGGCATGGAGCCCGCACGTACGGTCCGCTCAAGGTTACGTTCGTAAAGCCAGAAAACCGGCCTTAGTAACGTCTGTCGTAGCGCCCTCTGCGCCATGCGCCAGGCAAGTTTGGCCGCGCGACGCGCTTGCCGTAGCCATGCTAGTGGCGATGCTGGAGGAGGGCTTCCGGACGTGACGTTTTGCACGTGATGAGTGTACCGCGGGTGCCCCCGCGGCCGGCTTGAACCGCGATGCCGAACGAAAGAGCGGGAGGACCGCCAGGGTCCTCCCGCATGGTTTGGTGGAGCTGAGGGGATTCGAACCCCTGACCTCCTGAGTGCGATTCAGGCGCGCTCCCAACTGCGCCACAGCCCCAAACGCCCTAGAAGCCTACCTTATCTTGCGGGCCGCCGCAAAAAAGTTGCAACGTTCGATGCCGACCGTTGCGCGGGTGTTGGTAGGCGTCACTAAGCTGCCACCATGCAGGAAGAAGCAAGCGTGCACCGCCAAGCGGTAGACTTCCTGCGATGACCTCATTTGTCGATCTTGACGCTGCAGCCGATGACGCTCGGTTCGTGGTGGATGTCACCGCACCGCTTGCTGCAGACCAAACCGCCACGGTCGTCACGGAGGCCGCCGCCCGTTTAGGCGTTCCGGCCGCCACCATGCAGAAGTTGCTTAATAACCGTATCGGGCCTGTCACCAAGCCCGTGAAGGCGTCAACCGCTGAACGTGTGGCCAGCATCCTCACCCGCGTTGGGGTTGAGGTCGCGGTACGTGAGGTGGAACCTGAGCACGAAGGTGTGCAGACCCCGCCTGTCCCCATGAGGCCGGACCCAGAGCCCGCCCATGCCGATGGGGATGCGCCAGACGTCACCCGTCCCCTCGAGGCTGAGATGGGCGCGCCAGATGCCGTCATCAACGACGCTGCAGCGAACCCGCCCATCGAGGCCGATGAAGCCGAGGGTGACACCCTGCCTGAGGAGCCTGCTGAAGGCCCCGTGCCGGACGAAAACCCGCCGCCCCAGCAGACGTTTGAGGGTCGCGAAACCCAACCAGAACCGGCGACGGATAAAACGGAACCAAGCGAGCCTGGCCGTAGCGTCGAGTCTGCACCGGCCCAGCCGGCGTCTGAGGTTCCGGCCGGACGTGGGACCGGTACCGACTGGCCGGACGACTGGTCGACACCTGAAGTGCACGATCAAGACGACGACTTTGGTGCATGGAACCCACCCGTGGTGGAACCTGTGCGCTTGGAGGACGATCAGGCCGTGCCATCCACCCTTGTGGACGACTCGCCCGACACCACCCGCCATTCCGGACAGGCAGCGAGCGAGGTGGGTTCGCGTCAACCGGCTTGGTTTGAGGGGCAGGCAAAGGATGAGGCTGACTGGCAGGAGCTCAACCCGTTCGCCGAAGCGGACCGGCAAGACCGCATCACGCGGCGTTGGGCGCTCGGTTTAGCGTTGGTGGTTGCCCTCGGTGTGCTCGTTACCCTCCAGTGGGTTTACGGCTGACGACCACCACGCGTTCAGGCGCAACCTGCTACCCTGCTTCTATGCCAAACCTGAAGCGCTGCGCATCCTTCGTCGCCACCCTCCTCTTCGTGGCCGGTGTCTTTGGTGTCACCCTGGCCCAAGACGTCACCCTCGATTTTGAGGTGACGGTGTCCCGTGTCGACACGATCCGCACCGACGACGGCGAACGCGCCGAACGTCTGGTGGAGGTAAGGGAAGCCGTTGCTGGAGAGATTGTGCAGTACGACGTGAACGCGGAGCATGTGGGCGACGTGATTTATCCCGCCGGCCGCATTGTGGTCAGCCTGCCGATCGCCGAAGGGCTCAGCTTCGTGCCCGGTTCCGCCAGCAGCACCTGGCCGCAGGTGGCCACGGAGTTCTCCGTGGACGGGGCGACCTACCATACGATCGAAGCGTTTCCGTTCACTCCAGAAGCCGACACCGACCCTGGCAGTTCGGACCCAACGACCGAGAGCGACACGGCCGACACGACGGCTGACACCGCCAGCGGACAGCAACCGTCAGATGACGCTGAGGTGATTGAGCCAAGCGACGTTCGCTACGTTCGGTGGACGGTTTTGACACCCTTTGAACCTGAGCAGACCGCCACGTTCACCTTCCGCGTTGAGGTGCAGTGATCCTGCGCTGAAGCACCGCACCGCTTCCATGAAAAAACCGGCGTCCCATGCGGGGGATGCCGGTTCTTTCGTTAAGGAGGGACACACGTTGAACGCGCGCCGTGCGTTTAGTGTGCCCCAACCGTCTGAGTGTGCTGTGTGACCCGCATGAGATGTGTGAATCCTCAAGCGGGACGGTCTTGGTACTGCAGTTCATACAACTTGCGGTAGTAACCATCCTGCTGCAGGAGTTCCTGATGGCTGCCGTCTTCTAGGAGTTTGCCGCCGCGCATGACCATGATGCGGTCCACATTCTGGATGGTGGAGAGTCGGTGGGCAATCACGATGCTGGTGCGTCCCTCCATCAGCTTCTCAAGGGCGTCCTGAATCAAATCTTCGGTTTCGGTATCCACGTTGGCGGTCGCCTCATCCAAGACGAGGAGAATGTCGGGGTTTTGAACGAGCGCACGCGCGAACGCCAGCAGCTGCTTTTGTCCCGTGCTGAAACCTGCGCCACGCTCGCGTACGGGGGTGTCGTACCCCTGCGGGAGGCGCATGATGAAGTCGTGGGCGTTGACGAACCGCGCTGCTTCCTCGACGCGATCTTGCGGAATCGTGTCGTCGTTGAGGGTGATGTTGCTACGCACCGTGCCACTGAACAGGAACGGGTCTTGCAACACGATGCCGACATGCCGTCTCAGGTCCACCTGGTCGTACGACCGGACGTCGTGCCCGTCGATACGAACCGCGCCTTGCTGCACGTCATAGAAACGGCTGACCAAACTAATGATGGTCGTTTTTCCAGCGCCGGTATGGCCCACAAAGGCCACGGATTGACCCGGCTCAATCTTGAAGTCGACGCCTTTGAGGACCCAGTCCTCTTTGTCGTACGCGAACCACACGTTGTCAAACTCAACCTCGCCACGGAAGTTCGTATCGAAACGGTCCACATCCGGTCGGTTTGTGATCTGTTCCGGCGTGTCGAGCAGACCGAAGATGCGTTCACTGGACGCCATGGCTGCCTGAATGATGTTGAACTTGTCTGACAGGTCTTGAAGCGGCCGGAAGAACATTTGGGCGTACTGCTGGAAGGTCACCAGCACCCCAATCGACACGGCTTCAGCGACCCCTGGACCGACGATGTTGTACGCCGCGTAGTAGAAGATCAAAGCGGTGGTCACGGCGCTAAACACGTTGACGGTCGGCCAGAACAGGCTGAACCAGCGGACCTGCTCGGCGTGCGCATCGAGCAGTTCAAGGTTGAGCTTGTCGAACCGTTTTTGGTTACGCGTCTCGCGGTTGAACAGTTGAATGGTCTTTGCGCCGGACAGATTTTCAGCAAGGTAAGTGTTTGACTTACTGGTGCGCAGACGCACGCTGCGGTACGCATCCCGCAAGCGCAGCCTTAAGAACGTCAGCGCACCGAAAAGCAGCGGCATGACAAACAGGGTGATGAGCGCCAGGCGCCAATCGATGGTGAACATGTAAATCATCAAGCCGACGATGATGCCGACATCGGCAATCAGGCCGACAAACCCGTCGGTCATCATCTGCTGGATGGCCTCAACATCGCTGGTAATTCGCGTAATGAGACGACCAACAGGGGTTCGGTCAAAGAACCCGAGGTGCAACCGCTGAATTTTCGCGAAGATCGCGCGGCGGATGTCGTACACGATGTGCTGACCCATCCAAGCCACGAGGTACGTGTACCCATAGCGCAGCGCAAAATTCACGAGTGCAAGCGCCACGTAAATGCCGACCAGTGCCGTCAGTCCAGACAGCCGTTCATCCACCGTCAATGCGCTCCACGGTTCACCTGTGGCAATGAGGTAACGGTCGATCGCCAATCCGATCAGGTTTGGAAACACGGGCGCGATGGCAGAGTACGCAAGAAGCAGCAGAATCCCGGCGGCGAGCTGCCAACGGTACGGCTTGAAGAACCCAAGCAGGCGCCAGGCCAGCTGACCGTCAAACGACCGTTCCATGGCCTGACCGTCTTCGTCGTACTTGCCTTCCTTGCGCAGTCGACCCACATACGCACGCCGCTGTTGACGGTAGCCGGCCTTGAGGTCCTCAACGCGGTACGCGTCGTCACTCATGTCGGTGAGACCTCGGATCGTTTTCTGCCGGGCCATTTAGCCAGCCTCCAGGTCGGCTTCGAGTTGCTGCCGGCGGTCCATATCGGCGTACCAACCGTCTTTGCCGATCAACTCGCGGTGCGAGCCTTCTTCAACGATCCGGCCGCGCTCCAGCACAAAGATCCGGTCGGCCGACCGGAAGGCACTAATGCGGTGCGCCACGATGAGGGTGGTGCGGCCTTTCTGGATTTCTTCCAATCCGTCTAAAATCGCCGACTCAGTCTGGGTATCGACAGCCGATAGGGAGTCGTCAAGGATCAAGATGTTCGGCTCGCGAATGAACGCCCGCGCGAGTGCCGTGCGTTGCCGCTGACCACCGGAAAGCGTGACGCCACGCTCACCTAGGGGCGTGTCGTAACCGAGTGGGAATGCGATCACGTCGTCATCAAGCTGCGCTAGGCGGGCCATGTTGCGGATGCGTGGCATAAGCGCTTCGGCATCTTCCTCAGGCAGGCCGTACGCAATGTTCTCAGCGATGGTGTCGCTAAACAGGAAAGGCTCCTGCGGGACAAGGCCGATGTGCCGCCTGAGTACCTCCAGCGGGAAGTGCTTAATCGGCCGGCCGTCGATGAGGATTTCGCCTTCGTCTGGGTCAAGCAACCGCGCAATCAGTTGAACGATGAGGGTCTTCCCAGATCCCGTCCGGCCCGTCAGGCCAACGGTCTCGCCGGCCCGCATCCGGAACGACACGTTGTCGAGTACGGCCTGTCCGTCGTAGCGCACCGTCACGTTTTTGAACTCAATATCGCCCCGTACCTGACGCAGGCTGGTATCGACCTCGTCGGTATCGACAATGTCAGGTGCTGAGTCAAAAATTTCACGCAGCCTCAGCCAACTCGTCGTTCCACGCTGAATGATGTTGGCGATCCAACCAAGCGCAATGAGGGGCCACTGAATCCCCATGAAGAGGAACACGAAGGCCGAGAAGTCACCGATGGAGAGGTTGCCTCCGGCACCGAGGACCTGACGTCCACCAAACAGCAACAGGAGACTGATCGTCAGGGCGAAGAACAGCTCCATCATGGGAAACAGCGGGCCGTCCACCCGGGTGAGTGCAAGGTTGCGGCGGATGAACTCGTCGTTAAGTCGGCCGAAGGCGTTCTCTTCTCGGTCTTCGATGCCGAAACCTTTGACCACGCGGATGCCTGAGAAGTTCTCTTGCGCCATGGCGCTCACGTCGCTGAACTGTTCCTGCACCCGTTGGTAACGACGGTGAATGATCCGGAGCATGATGAAGAACGTCAGGGTGATGAACGGCACGACAAGCATCGTTAGGAGCGTGAGGGCAATGTTGAGAGACGCCATACGCGCCAACGTGAACAGCAGAAGCAACACCGTATTGGTGCCCATGAAGACGGCCACGCCGACATACATCCGGACCGCGTTTAAGTCGGCAGTCAACCTCGCCATGAGGTCGCCCACACGGTGGTTGTCGTAGTACGCACCGTCGAGGCGCATGAAGTGCTCAAACAGATCGTGGCGAATGTCGAACTGAATTTCCCACGACGCTTCGAGGATGGTGCGGCGGACCCACACCATGGCGGTGGCGGCCGCAGCCATGACGGCCACGAGCAGTGCAATGTTGCTGAGTACCTCATTGAACGACACGCTTGCCGGTCCGGCTTGGAGCAAGTCGATAACCCGACCGATCAGGATGGGCACAAATGTCGTGAGCGTGGCGAACGCCACGAGCAGACTAAGGCCGATCGCATATCGAACCGGGTACCGACGGATGTAGCCAAAAAGGTCTTTGACGGTTTGTCGCATCCGCCTCCCAATGCCGGCGGTGATGCTGCATGCTTGGCCGGCGACCTGCCATCTTACCGGTGTTTTGTGATTTCGGTATGCGTCAAACGACGCGCGCGGCGTTAGGGAACGTCCAAGCGTGCGTATTCAATGCCGTTCAGTCGTAGTTCAAACGCTGTCACCCCAGGGATGCGCGTTTCGAAGACGTCTTCGATGGCTTCGCCTCCTTGGACGGTACCCGTGAAGACCTCAACCTCACCTTCGCCGGTGAGTGCCACGACGGACGCCTCAACCGCAGGAATCCCGGGCTCCACAAGGAACCGGTAGGGGTACGCCACGGGGCGTGGTTCAAGAAGGCGTGCGGTGGGCGTGGGCACCGCGAGGCTGCGGGGTGCGTCGTTGACTTGCAGGGTGGCTATCGGACCGAGTGCCGCGCCAGGTTGGGGGTCTTGTAAGACCACGCCGTTTGGAAGCGTGCTTGAGCGCACCGGCTCGATACGGACGTCCATACCGAGGTCTTCAAGGATGGTTCGAGCGACGGGTGCTGGTAAGCCCGTGACGTCGGGAATGCCGACGTCGTCGGCCGCGTTGTCTCTCAGGCGCGCACCAGTGGGGTCGTTGATGAGCAGCCGTACGGTGACCAAGGCCGGATCGACCAAATGCCAGGCAACCGGCGTCATGGCGACCACGTGGCCCACCGGTGCCGATGGGTAAGCGATGGCTTCGGCCAGAATACGGTCTGGGCTGATGCCGGCCACACGTGCAAGCGCACGGGCGTCCTCGTACGGGAGCCCGACCAGGTCCGGCAAAAAGGTCACATCCGGTGCTGGCCCTTGGCTGACGAGCACGTCAATGGGTGTGCCTGGAGGGTTCTGGGTGCCTTCGGCAGGGTTTTGCGCAATGACCGTGCCGAAGGGAAGGGTGCTTGGTACGGCGGCGTAATCGCCGATGGTGAAGGTCGCTTGGACGGCTTGCTGCTGCGCTTCTTCGCGGGTGAGGCCCCTTAAGTCGGGAACGTCGATCCGCAGGACCGCACCTTCGCCCTGCAGGTATCGCACGTTGACGGTCCGGCCGGGCCGAACCATGCTGCCGGCTTGCGGTTCGAGTTCTTGCACCGTGCCGGCCGTTCCGCTTCCTGCCACCGCCCGCAGGTCAGCGTTGAGGCCTGCGTCATGCAAGCGCTCAACTGCCACATCAACGGGCTGACCCACCACGTCTGGCACGTTTGTGGATGCGTTGGGGTCCCAGCGGTTCCAGGCGAGTAAGAACAGGACGGCCGAGCTGGCGAACAGCGTCACGCTTAACGCACCGGTCATCCATGCCTGCCTGACGCTGCGACCTGCGCGTTTGGTGGGGCTTCGGTCGGTGTTCACCGTCACTGCGCTGGGGGTGCTGGACGTTGCATCCTTGGCCCAGTCAATCCCAAATAAGGCGGGTCCTTGCGGCGTTTTACGGACGTCTAGCAGGTCGGTTGGGAGCGCCAGGGCCGCCACGGCATCGAGCATGCTTTGCGGTGCGGCGACCTCTTTTAGTGTTCCTGGTGCGTCCCAGACGGTGTAATTCGCGCCTGGTCTTGACACCACGTCACGCAGCTGGACACTGTCAAGTTTTTGTAGTCCGCGGAGGGCGCGGCGGTACCGCTCAAAGGCTTTGCGTTCGCTTTCAGGAAAGTCGTACCAGACGATACGAACGGGGTTGCCTTCATGATCAACCGCATCAATGAGCGTCCGGCCGTCATCGGTCGGACGCTGCTTGATGGCTTCGTACTGGCCGTCAATGAGCGACACGGTCATCCTTCACTTTGTGCAGGATACCGGTCGCTCGAAACGTTGGGTCAGGACGGGTCCGCTGCCAGGCCCCGCGGTGCGGGTGAGGGGCGTTCATGGCGTTCGTCGTCGGCCACGTTCGCGTCGTCGTCCGAGCTTTCTTCTTCGGGTTCTGGGTGGGCTTCTCGGCGTTCGCTTTCCTCAACCAGCCAGTCGCTGATCGATTCCACCGACTCGCCCGCCTCAGATTTTTCGTACGCCTCGTGAACCAGTTGACCGTCGATGGTTTCCCGCTGCAGGAGTGCTTCAGCCAACGCTTCGACGGCTGGCCAGTGCTCGTCCAGCATGGTGCTGCAGGCGTCGTACGCCTCGTGGAGCATGGCGCTCACCTGCTCTTCAAGCTGCCGGGCGGTTTCTTCGCTGAAGTCTTTCCGGCGTGAGATTTCACCGCCAAGGAACACAGGACCTTGATCGGAGCCCCAAGCGACGAACTCGTCGTTGCCCATCCCCAGGTCAAGCACCATTTGTTTAGCAGTTTCCGTCGCCTGTTTGAGGTCGTTACTGGCGCCTGACGACAGCGTCCCTGTCACGCGTTTTTCGGCAACACGGCCACCAAACGCCACGATCAGTTGCGCTTTGAAACGCTCGACGCTGTAGAACATTTCCTCTTTGGCCAGGGGCGCCATGAAGCCGCCGGCACCGCCGCGCGGCATGATGGTGACTTTACGAATTTGACCGAGGGTTTTCTGAGCGGCGAACGCCACCGCATGGCCGGCCTCGTGGTAGGCGAGGATGCGGCGTTCCTCTTCGCTTGGTACGAGGCTGCCGCGCCGCAGACCTAACGTGATGCGGTCTAGCGCATCGTTGAAGTCGGTCCAGCCGATCTTGCGGCGGTTGTCACGCGCAGCGATCAGGGCAGCTTCGTTGGTGAGGTTTTCAAGGTCGGCACCGGAGAACATCGGGGTGGCGCCTGCCAAGCGTTCAATGTCGACGCCATCCTCAAGCGGTTTGCCTTTGACGTGCACGCCAAGGATGTCCATGCGTTCTTTCATGGTGGGCAAGCCGATGGTGACCTGCCGGTCGAACCGGCCAGGCCGGAGCAGCGCAGGGTCAAGGATGTCAGGCCGGTTGGTGGCGGCAATGATGATGACGGACGTGTCTTTCTCAAAACCGTCCATTTCGGAGAGGATCTGGTTCAGCGTTTGTTCACGTTCGTCGTGACCCCCGCCGATGCCTGCACCGCGGCGCCTACCGATGGAGTCAAGCTCGTCGATGAAAATGATCGCAGGGCTCGACTTGCGCGCTTCTTCAAACAGGTTGCGCACGCGGCTTGCCCCGACACCGACGAACATTTCCATGAACTCAGAAGCGGACACCGTCAAAAACGGCACGCCGGCTTCGCCAGCGACAGCGCGGGCGAGAAGGGTTTTCCCCGTACCGGGCGGGCCGACGAGGAGCATGCCTTTCGGAATTTCCGCTCCGATATCCAGGTACTTCTGAGGGTTCTTAAGGAAGTCGACCACCTCAAGCAGCTCTTGTTTGGCTTCCCTATGTCCCGCGACGTCCTCAAACGTCGTGTCGACCGCGTTCTCTTTTCCGTACGTCTTCGCTTTGCTTTGACCAAACTGCATGACTTGATTCGGTCCGCCCTGCGCTCGCATGAAGATGAACCAGAAGAACGCAATCAGGATGATGATCGGCAGGACCGAAATCAAGAACCCGATCCACTGGGGTGGGTTGCGGACGGTGACGTTCGGTACTTGGGTTTGCAGTTCTTCGACGAGCGAGTCCGTGATGATGGCGGTGGTGGTGAAATCTTCAATGGTGCGGGCTTGACCGTCGATGGTGACCTGCGTTGGGCCGCTGAGTGATCCTTCAATGTTTCCGTTGGACCGTTCGATCGTCAGTTCCGTCACGCGACCGTCGTCCACCAGCGTCCGGAAGGTCGTGAGGTTGACTTCGCTGCTGGCCGCCCCTGCATTGAACTGGTTGAACACGAAAATGCCGAGCACGATCAGCATTACGATCAACCAAGGATTGATATTGCGCTTCAAGGGATCCTCCAATAGTGCGAGGCGCAGGACGCCCGCGAGTTGACCGCGAGGATAGCACCGAGCCTTCGGTGCTCTCTGTAAGCCGAGGGACGAAGCGCGCCGCTGCTGGCGTTAAAAACGGTAGCCCTTCGGCACGGCGGTGACCCCCCGGTCGGTCACGGTAAAGCCCCTGGCGCGGTCGTCATCGGCGTTGAACCCGATTTCGGTTCCTTCCGGTACCGACACATCCTTGTCAATGATGACGTTTTTAAGGCGGCAGCTGCGGCCAACGGTCACGTCATCAAAAAGCACGCTGCGTTCCACTGTGGCGTAACTGTTCACCCGCACGCGGCGCGACAGAACCGACTCACGTACCGTGCCGCCTGAGACGATGACCCCACCAGCGAGCAGGCTGTTGAGGGCGCGACCGGTACGTTCACCATCCTCATGCACGAACTTGGCTGGTGCCGAGTACTGCGCGGACGTGCGCAGCGGCCAGTCGTCGTTGTACAGATCGAACTCCGGTTCAACGTCCACCAGGTCCATATTCGCTTCGTGGTAGCTGTCAAGCGTTCCAACATCCCGCCAGTACGTGTTCGGCCCGCCTTGCCCAGGGATGGGGTTGCGCGCGAAGTCGTAGGCGAACAACCGACGGTCTTGCGCAAGACCGCGGGGCAGCACGTCCTTGCCGAAATCGTGTTCGCTGCCCTGCAAGGCCGCGTCTTCCGACAGCATCTCAAACAGGGCGTCGCGACTGAAAATGTAGTTGCCCATCGACGCCAGCGCCATGGTTGGATCGTTGGGAATGGCCTTGGGTTCCTGCGGCTTTTCTTGAAATTCCGTGATCCGGTAGTCACGGTCGATCTGCAGCACCCCGAAGCGTGTGGCGTCCTCAATCGGTGTGGGGTAGGCGGCGACGGTGACATCGGCGTTGTTGTCAAGGTGGTACTCGATCATGTGCGACAAGTCCATCTTGTAGATGTGGTCGCCAGAAAAAATCGCGACCAGGTCTGCATCGTTGGCGTCGATGAGGTGCAGGTTTTGGTAGATCGCGTCTGCCGTCCCGCGGTACCACTCCGCGCCTAACTCTTCGTAGAGGTACATCTGTGCCGGCGCGAGCGTGATGAAGTAATCCGACAGCACCCCACCGAAGCGCCAGTTGCGTTGAATGTGTTCCGTCAACGACTGGGCTTTGAATTGCGTGAGCACGTACATCCCGAAGACGCCTGAGTTGATCATGTTGTTAAGCGCGAAATCGATGATGCGGTACTTGCTGCCGAACGGCACCGCCGGCTTGGTGCGTTTCCACGTCAGCGGGTGAAGTCGCGACCCTTTGCCGCCCGCCAGGACCATCCCTACGGTTTTGCGTTTCCTCGGCATGCGTTTGTGCACCTCTCTACATCAACGTTGTCGGTGGTTCGGTCGGATGCCCCATGCTACCGGCTGAACGGCGCCAGTGCGACCGCAACCGTGCGTTACCTGGTGACGCTTGCTTGCAGGCAAGTCCGGGTAGTGTCGGGCGCGTGGAGCATCTGAGGGAGTACCAAGACTATGTGCTTGCACACCGCCTGCGGGTGTTGGTGGGTGGCGCCCTTGAACCGCCTGTCGCCATGCTTTCGCTGGCAGAGTACGCCCGTAAACGTTTGGAGCGTCAAGCGTTGGCGCGTGAACTCTTGGGAAGTGGCGCGTACCAAACCAAGATGAGGCGGGTGGACGTCCTCACCGACGAGACCAATTTCGGGTTTTGGCAGAACCCAAATGAGACCGTGGTGGTCCTCAAAAAAATCATTGGTGCGGGTGGCAGCCCGGCCGTTGAAAGCGAAGACGGTTTTGTGGCGGCGCTGCTGACCCAAGAGGAGCTTGCGCGCATCGGGCCTGAGGCTGCCCAGCGGGTGGCGCGCTACTACCTGGGGCTCCTGCGAGCGAGTGCTGCCTACCTGGATCCTGAAGTGTTCACGCGCTTGCGGTCGGACATCGACCCACTCCGCGACGACCTCCCGATTTTTGTGCCGGTCGGCGAAGATGCCACCCCGGCGTCGCAAGCATGACCGTGCTAGCCTCGTGTGCGTGACCGGCGATGTACAGGCACCCCCGAAGCCGCTACTGCTAGACCTCGAACCGGAGGCCTGGCCAGCCGATGATGCCCGTCCGTATAGGCGTCAGCAGTTGCTGTCAGCCGTGTTCGAGACGGGGGTCGCAAGTCTGGACGAGGCCACCAGCCTCCCGAAAGCGTGGCGCCAGGCCCTCGCGGAAACCTATGCCCTGAGTCCGTTTCAGGCGGTCGACCGGGTGCCCTCGTGGGACGGCTCGGTCCGCTACCTGCTCACCCTGCGTGACGGCCGTCAGACCGAAGCGGTGTACATGCCCTACGACAATCGTAAAACCGTGTGCATTTCCTCGATGGTCGGCTGCCCCGCCGGTTGCCGCTTTTGTGCCACGGGCGCGCTGGGGTTTGGGCGCAATCTAAGCCGCGGTGAAATTGTCGCGCAGTTGTTGGTGATCGCCCAACACGAAGGCCTTGCCCCCAAAGACCTCCGCAACGTCGTGCTGATGGGTATGGGTGAGGCGCTCCTCAACTACGAGGAGGCCGTCGCAGCCATCCGGCGGATGATCGACCCTGAAGCGCTGGACATGTCGCCACGGCGAATCACACTCTCGACGGTTGGCTTGCCGGCCCGTATTCGCCGCTTGGCTGGTGAAGGATTGAACCTCACACTCGCGGTGTCGCTCCATGCGCCCGATGAGGAAACCAGGCAAGCGATCATCCCCACCGCGCATGCGCACAGCATCGACGACATTATGGATTCGCTGGCGCTGTGGCAAGAACGCACCAACCGTCGTGTGACGTTTGAGTACACGATGCTTAAAGGGGTCAACGATCACGACTGGCAGGCGGCGAAGTTGGCAGCGCGCCTGCGGGGCCTGCGGGCACACGTGAACCTCATCCCGTTTAACGACTGGGCGAATTCAGGCTTTGAGTCGAGCTCAAGAACGCGTATTGACGCCTTCAAGCGCCGGATTGAATCGGCAGGCGTTTCGGTGTCCGTGCGCTTCAGCCGCGGTCAAGATGCCGGTGGCGCATGCGGTCAGTTGTCGCTGCAGACCCCCACCGAACCGCTGGAGGCCCGTTGACACGTCTGCGGGTGTTTCTGGGGGCGATTGCACTCGCTGCCTTGACGGGTTTGGTGACGGCCCAAGACGCGAGTGCGTGCGACGCGCCCCTGCCAAACGTGCCGGACACCACGGACATGGTTGCGTGGCAGGAGGCGCTTGAGTCGGTGGAGTCTGTGCTGGCCGACTGTGCCAGCCGAACCGACGCACGCTACCTACAAGGCCGTCTCTTGGATGGCTTAGGTAGGCATCAGGATGCCTTAGCGGCGTTTGAGGCGATGCTTGACGTTGATGTGGCACTCCCGCGCGCTGTGGAAGCGCAAGGCTGGTCTGCCATCGCTCGGCAGCACACCCGGCTTGACGCGCACGCCGACGCCGCCGCGGCGTACGAGCGAGCGCTTGACGTTCGACCCGATGACGCGACCCTCAAGGTGTCGTACGCCCGCACGCTGTTGCGGCTTGGCCGCGCCCCCGAAGTGCTTGCGGTGCTGGCGACGTTCGACAGTTTTGAAGGTGACCTTCTGCGTGCTGCCGCCTACGAACAGGTCGGCGCGTACGAGAACGCCGAACGGCTCCTTGAATCGTTACTCAACAACCTGCCTGAAGCGCTCGACGTTGCGAAGCGCACCCGTACCCGCGTGCAGTACGCGAACCTGCTCAGCGCCGAGGGTCGCACCAGCGAAGCGCAAGCTGTGCTTGGGCGCGTCAACGACGATCCACCGGGCGATCTGGTGAGCCTGCGTGCGATCTTCGATGCCTGGCTGGCGGCAGGTGTGGAAGACGGCATGCTGCCCGCTTTTGCAGGGCTTGAACCCGACCGTCTCGCGCGTGATGCCACCTTGGCTTTGGATGTGGCCACCGTGCATGAGCGCGCCGGCCAGTTCGATCGTGCTGAACCGCTGGTTGACGCGGTGCTCGCTCGGACCGGGCTAACCGAGGCTGAACGTGAACGCGCGGAAGCGAAAGCAGGCCGGCTCGCCTACCATGCCGGCCGCTACAGCGAGGCGCGTCAACGCTTTGAGCGCCTCATCGACGCCGGTTCAACCGAGGCCGATCTCGCCCTGTGGGCTGGCCTTACAAGTTTCCAGCAGGGTGACCACACGGCCGCGGTCTCGTACCTCGAGTTGGCACGGGACGCGGAACCGGAGCGAACGTTTGTGTGGCAAGCGTTGGCGTCTGCCTACGTGGCGGACGGCCGCTGGGATGCCGCCGCGCAGGCGTACGAGCAGCTTAAGGCCCTACAGCCGCTCGATGCGGAAAGCTTGTTCTCATTTGGGTGGGCTTTGTACGAGACAGGACGCAGCGATGACGCCACAGCCACGTGGAATGAGGCCTGCCAAATGGGGTACCGTCAGGCATGCGTAGATGGAGCGCCACGCCAGTGAGCGACACGCCCTGCGGCTCCAAGAAAGGCGCGTTTCATGGATTGGTTTAGGCGTAACTGGCCGGACGTTCTGATCGGGATCGCGTTGATCCTTGTCATCGCGGGCATCGTGTCAACCCTCATCACCGGCGGCAGTCCCTTCCCGTTCGGGTCGGGTAACAGGCCCGCCGCGCCGGTCCAAACCCCACCGCCGTTTGAGGCGCCGTTAGACGACGCCACCGAAGACCCCACACCGGCGGTTCCTGACGAAACAATCCCAAGTCCGACGGTCGAACCACTTCCGTTAGATGGTGACGCGCCCAGCGACGCGCTTGCGCAACCCAGCGTGCCCGCTCCCGCAGAGCCAGCCCCAACCGCGGAACCAGAAACGCCACCTGCGCCAGCGGAGACCCCCGCTCCAGCGCCGCAACCTGAACCCGAAACGCCAGCCGTGACGCCGTCAAGTAACCCGAGTGATCCGTTCCGCGTCAGCGTCGGTGCGTTCGGTGCGCGTGAGAATGCAGAGCGTCAAGCCGCCCGCTTCCGGGATGCCGGTTATCCGGTCTTCCTCGCCAACCAAGGCGACATCACGGTGGTGCTCGTCGGACCGTACGCAAGCGAGGCGGAAGCTCGGACGGTGCGTGACGCCATCGATGCGAGCGAACCTGACGTGCAACCGATCATTTACCTCTACAGCGAGGATGATGATGCAGACGCCAGTCCGGCGCCGGCCACCCCAGCGCCGGCGAGCCCAGCACCCACACCGACCCCCGAGGCTCCAGCTGAGGCTCCGGCCAGCACGGCAAGTGCCGAGGGCACGCGACTGCAAGTCGGTGCGTTCGCCGACCGGACCGCTGCTGAACCGGCGATCGAGCGGCTTGAAGCCATCGGTTTTAACGTCGACGAGATCACCGAAGACGGCCTGCTTAAGTTGGTGGTGGGTCCGTTCACCGCAGACGCCCTAGAGAGTGCTCGGTCCCTCCTTGACCAGGCTGGATTTGAGCATTTCGCGCGATAAATGACGCGCGTCCCTTCGGCAACGGTCGGTCGACTCGTCACCTACCTCCGAATCGTCAGCGCGTACGCCGCACGCGAGCAAGAACACATCACCAGCAGCGAACTTGCTAGTGAGGCAGGCGTCACCGCATTTTTGGTGCGTAAAGACCTGCATCACCTAAAAGACTCTGACACACCGGCGGCTTCGGCCGCAGCAGCGGACTCCAACGAGGCGGCAAAGGCAACCGGTCCCGACACGTCCGCGTCAGCAGATGACTTGCCTGAATCCAAAAATGCAGCAGGGGGGACCAGTCTCGGCACGCGTGGTGAGGGCTACAGCGTCAAACAACTCAAAAAGCGCCTCTGGGACCGCCTGGGTTTAACCACACCGTGGCACGTCGCCATCGTGGGTATGGGCCGTCTCGGCCGGGCGATCGCTGACTACCCAAGCCTCGACCAGTACAACTTTAAGGTTCGTGCCGGCTTTGATGTTGACCCATCGCTCACGTCCAACACGGCAGACGTGACGGTGTATCCCATGGCGGATCTCGCCCGGGTTATCCGTCAGGAACGCATCACAATCGCATTTCTGACTGTGCCCGCCGGCGTCGCCCAAGAGGTCGCAAACCAGCTGGCAGGCGCAGGGGTGCGAGGCATCCTGAATTTCACGCCCGCCGTGTTGGACCCACCCGCTGGGGTCCATGTTGAATCGGTCGACTTCATGGCTGGACTCAAACGCCTGTCGTACTTCCTGTACGCCCCTGGGATTGAGGACGAGCCTGCATCACCAGGCTAAAAACGACACGCCCAGGCGCGGTAGGCTGCCGCGATGATGGACGCCATTCGCGACGACCTTGAACAGTTTGAAGCCAACCTACGCACGGTCGTCAAAAGCGACGTTCCGTTCATTGAAGCGATCGGTGACGACCTACTCGCAGCGGGCGGCAAGCGCCTTAGGCCCACCCTCGCTTTTTTAGCCAATCACGCCCTAGGCGGGGTGACGCAGCACGGCATGACGGTCGCCTTGTCGGTTGAGCTTCTTCACTCAGCCTCCCTGCTGCACGACGATCTCATCGATGATGCGGATACGCGGCGCGGAGCCGAGGCCGCCTTTCGCCGCTACGGCAACGTCGTCAGCGTCATGTCCGGCGATTTCCTGCTGGCGCGCGTCTTGGGTCTGCTTGCGGATGCGAATCACGCGGACTTCACGAGACGGATGTCTGAAACCGCCGCGAAAGTCTGCGAAGGAGAAGTTCGCCAGTTCCAAATGGCGGCGCTTGAAACCTGGTCGATGGACGAGTACTACCGCGTCATCGATGGCAAAACCGCCGACCTACTCGCCACGGCGGTCGCAGGTCCAGCCATCCTCAACCACGAAAACCGCGACGTGGTGAACACATTCGAACGGTTCGGTCTCGCCTACGGACGGGCCTTTCAACTTCAAGACGACCGCCTCGACCTCATGGGCACCGCCGAAGAGCTCGGCAAGCCCGTCGGCGGTGATTTACGCGAAGGCAAGGCAACGCACTCGGTCCTGCAACTCATCGAACGAGGTCACGAGGAAGCGATCGGCATCCTGCGCCGCCACGCGTCTGAAGCCAGCGATGTCGAACGCATGCGGCAACTCGTGCAAGACGAGGGCGCCGACGACCTGACGGTCGAAGCGATCACGCAAGAAATTGCGGCAGCCCAAGAAGCGCTTGCCGGTATGCCAGAAGGCCCTGAAGTGGACGCGCTAGGGGCTTTGGTTGACCGCGAGCTCCAGCGACTCCGGTAGTCAGGGACGCCTACACAGACGCCCGGATGAACGGCCGCAAACGCCGGTGATGCCACGCGTCAAACACCAGCAAAAACCCGCCTTGCACCAGAACCCCAAACCCGTGCCCAAGGCGCACCTCTGATGCGTTGAACAGCATCAGCAACACACCCACCGTGACGTAACCCACGTCAAGCCACACGTTCAGCAGCAGGATGCGTCGTACTTTGACAACCTCGGCATGCCAAGCCGGCGCCGCCAAACCCAGCGCCGTACGCTTGCGGCGGTTGTCGCGCATCCCAAATCCTGCAATGGCCGCATCGATCGCCCCCCAAGCGAACGCCTGCACCCCAAACGCCTGCCAGAACGGCGTGCCAAACCCCATCAAGACAGCCCCCACAACCATCGACATGGCCGCCCAAACCAGCAACTGAGGCCCAATCTGCCGGAGCGCACGAACGACCCTTGCTTCGGTCATGGGAAGAACACCGTCCAACCGGCCGTGGCGCCAAACACGGTTGTGCCTGCCGCACGCTCAGTCTGAGCGCTGATGGCCACCAGGGCATCCCCGAAGGCGCGCGACCACGTAAGCGAGGCGTCAGCCGTGGTCGTCGTCTTGTCGTTCAAGCGCGGCCAGGCTGCCCCCATGGCGAGGGTCCACGTGGCCGGCGGGGTAGGCAAGGACGTTTCCATTCGCACCGCCGCCCGGTTGTCACTCTGGAGCGCACCGAGAAGCGTAGGATCGGGCGGCAGCCAGCCGCCCTCCACGGTCCATAACGCCTGGTTGAGATAACCGCTGACCCCCATGAGGGCCCGCAGGCCTGACGGTTGAACCCACCACACGTCACCGTACGCCACGTACGAAGCAACCGTCGTGGAGGCCGTCAAGCCCGCCGCAACCACCGAGGTGCTGCCGCGAGTCCCGTGCAGATGCGCGCCGATGGTTGCATCGCGGCCGTCATAACGCACGCTTGAGGCGGCCCCGATCGCCCGCTTCACAGGCCCGTCCTGCGCGCGACCGCTCACGGTCAACCCAACCCGTGACCGGACGGCACCCTGGTAGGTCGTCACCCGTGCGCCCCAAATACCGGACCGTGGCACATCCACCGTCTGGCTGCCACGCGAGAGGGCATCCATCAGCCGTCCCTCTCCAAGCGGCCAACCCTCCAACCCCGCCGTAGCACGCCAGGTTGTGCCTTCCCGGCCCACCAAGGCGGTCGTGAGCCCCAGCGAGGCCCCGAGGTCCACGTCACCCGCCTCGGCAAGGTTCCCGACCGATACACGCGGGTTGGCGTCCACTTGCGCAAACCACCCGCGGGTATCGTCCGTTTCAAGCCGCAGGCGCGCCCGCAAATCAGCCGGCAGGGCACCCCCTGAGGGCTGACCCAAGGCGGCACCAAGCACGAGGGTTGTTTCGCCTTGCAGGGTCCATCCGCCCGATGCCTGCGCCACCCCCACCACCAGCCCCAAAGCGGAGAGCATGATGGCGAAAGGCCGCACCACCTTCATGCATCACCCTGCCCAGCGTCCGCATGTTCGTCATCCACCACGCGGCCGTCTTCAAGCCGAACCGTGCGCCGTACATGCGACAGCAACCGCGGGTCGTGCGTACTGAAGACGAACGTCACCCCCTGCTCCTCGTTGAGACGCCGCATCAAATCAATCAGCGCTTGGCCGGTCGCGCTGTCTAGGTTCGCGGTGGGCTCATCAGCAAGCACAATGTCAGGGCCGCTCGCAATGGCGCGTGCAACCGCCACCCGCTGCTGCTGCCCACCCGACAGCTGGTTCGGCATACGCCCTTCTAGGCCGTCCATCCCAAGCAAACCCAGCGCTTCGCGCGCACGGGCTTCCCGTTCACGACGCGGGACCCCTTGCAGTTCGAGGACGAACGCTGCATTCTCGAGTGCTGTCATGACGGGAATGAGGTTGTACGCCTGGAACACGAAACCCAAGCGCGCAAGCCTCAAGCGTGCCGCGGCGGCACGTGGCAGCCGGTCGATTCGTTCACCCGCGAGAACCACCGCTCCGTCGCTCGGTCGGTCCAAAACGCCCATCAGGTGCAGCAGCGTTGACTTACCACTGCCCGACGGCCCCGCAATCGCCGTAAACTCGCCGCGCGACACCTCAAGGTTCACGCCGCGCAGAGCATGCGTTTCGACCGTGCCCACACGGTACGTTTTGCGTACATTGCGAACGGAAAACAGCGTCACAGAAGACTCCTAAACATGAAACCGCATCGCCTCAATCGGCTCTAGGCGCGACGCCACCCAGGCGGGCCACAGGGCCGCAAGAATCGCCGTCAAAAACGCAAAGCCCACCGCGAACGCCACCTGATGAGGCTCAAGCGAGGGGTACCAAACCGGCGTCAGACCGAACGACGCGTAGTACGACTCGAGGCTCGGGATGCGAAAGCCATCCGACAGTCCAGCGACCGTTGCCAAACCCGCGGCGGAACCGACGGCCGTACCCAGCCCAGCAAGAAACATGCTCTCCAGGGCCACCATGCCGAGTACCTTCCGGTCGCCAGCGCCGAGCGCGTGGATTACCCCAAACTCGTGAATGCGTTCCATCACGCTTAAGTACACCGTGTTGAGGACCAACAATCCCGCCAGCACGAAAAAAAGCACCGATACGGCAAACAACATCGGATCGATGGTGCTAAGCAGACGCACGGTCGATGGGTTAAGAACCCGCCACGTGGCCACCTGAAGGTTTTCAAGCGTGCCTTGCAGCTCCGCTGCCAAAGCGTCGCTGACAACGTCTTTATCCAAACGCGTCAGGTTCACACCGTGAATCTCAAGGCGTTGCACGGCGTCTGGTGCCACCATCTCTTGAAGGTCATCCAGGCCAACCCAAGCGGTCGCGAGCTCGGTCGCCTGGTCGGGCAGGTCCACCGTGCCTACCAGCGTGAACACGCCTGCACCAAACCCAGATCCACCTGGGGCGTACGCCCACACGTCATCGCCTATGGCGACATCCAACGCCTCGGCCAAACCGGCCCCGAGGACAATGCCGCCGCGCCCCGACAGGAACTCTCCTGAAAGGGTCCCTCCTTCAAGCCGGCGGTCCACCATCACTTCAGGCCAATCCTGCCCTGTTAAGGAGACCCCCCTTGAGCGCTCCGCGCCGGAAAGCAACGCGGGGGCGTTCAAAACACCCACCACGACCGGACGTTCCATGTGTTGCGCGGATGCGCCTGAGACGGTCTCCCGCAAGGCCTCGGTGTCCTTAAGCAGGGTGGCGTCAAAACGCGTGGCATCACGCCAACCCTCCTGACGAACCTGCACGTGCCCAGACGTATCCGTCAAGCGTTGGTAAAGGCTGTTCACCGCCGCACCACCAAGACCGAAGTAGAGGAGGCTTAGGTACACCACAATGCCGACGGCACCGGCGGTCACCACGCTTCGGCGGGTATGCCGGCCAAGGTTGCGCCAGGCGAGGGTTGTCACCACTCGCACCCGCGTTCAAGAGCCTCAAGGGTGAAACAGCGGTCCGGCGGGGTGACGCCGAATTCGGCATCCAACCAGCGAGCCACCGTCCGCCCCCCGTCAGGACGCAGGTCCACCACATCAAACCGGGTCGGAACCGGCCCGCTACCATCATGCAACTCGAAAGAAGACAGTTCAATCCGCTTCACCGCCTGGTTCCGTTGGTCAAAGTAGGTGAGGCGAAGTGGGGCCAAATCGGGGAGTCGGACGTTCATCCGCACCTCCCCGTAAGGCGTGGCTGCATTCTCGTTCGGCGTCAGCGAAAGCGTGATGGTGGCCTCATCGCGTGCGGCGATACTGGCTGTGAAATCGCGCGCGACGTCGTCCCCCGCAAGGTCGTTATAGGAAAGATCACTCCCTAGAAAACTGTCGCTGCGGCCGGACGGCGGCAAACGCAGCGTTCGACCGAGCCTCGGCGCGTAAATAAACAAGTCGTTCCCGTTCACCAAAAACGCCTGACCCGCCTCACGTGCAGGTTCAAGAACACGCGTTAACGCCCGATCGGTACCGTCACTGATGATGGCTAAACGGTAGGTTTCAACGTCCTCACCGTCCTCAACCCGCATCTCGATCGTGGCGCGTTGGCCACCCCCGCGAAGGTTTTCGACCACAGCGTCAAGAACGGCCTCAGCATCTGCCGGCACATCCTGCGAAAGGCTTGGCGTACCGCTTGCGGCAAGCAGCAAGCAGACCACCATCGCGGTCAACCGTTTGGGCCTACGCATAGGCATCCTCCTCATCAGTCTGGCGCCCTCATCGCCTCAGACGGCACCAACCTGGCCACCCGCCGTGCTGGCGTAATGACCGCGAACACGGCGGCAAGCACCACCGTGAAACCGGCGTACATGGCGTACTCAAGGCGAACGTCCGCTCGCACATCGTTCGTCAACGCCAACCCGCTAAGAAAGTCGCCGTAGGCAGCCATGATGGCTGGACCGAGCACGTTGACTTGCGCCAGCCACACGAGCAGCGCGTAGCCCAATACCAACCCCACGCCAAGGCCTAACAGGGAACCAAGAACCGCTTCGGTCGTCACCATGAGCCCTAATCTCCGGTGCGACATCCCAAGGGCCAACATCACACCGAATTCACGTGTCCGCTCCATCACCGACACCACCAAACTTGACGTGACCGCCACCGCAGCGAACAAGCTAAACAACAACCCAAGCGGCAGCATTTGCAGCCGTTCTGCAGCCAAGCCTTGCGCCAAATCCCCCATCTGGTCCATGATGCCGAACGCAGCCACGCCCGCCGATAGATCCTGGTTCAAAGCCCTAGCGACCGCTTCTTCCCGACCGAAAGGCACGCCCACAGCGAGGCTTGTGGCGGTCGTCACACCGCTCAGGGTGCGAGCGTCGTCAATGTGCGCCAGGACCACGGTTTCGTCAACCTGCTCCACGCCGCTGTCCACGAAGCCCACGACCGTTAAGCCGGTGGCCGCCGGTCCATCCAGACCGTTGGCGTCCACGGCCAGCCGCTCGCCCAGCCGCACGTCCAGGTCGCGCGCCAGTGCGATGCCGAGGACCACCTCACCCTGCGCCGCTAGGAAGCGGCCTTCCTTGACCGCGCCGGGTACATCGCTCACGGCGGGTTCCGTGCTGGGTTCAACGCCGCGTAAGTTGGCACCGCGGCTGGCGTAAGGGCTGCGCAGCAAGACCGGCACGTCAAGGCGCGCGCTGACGGCCGAAACGGCTGGATGCGCTGCGGCGACCTCACGGGCTGCCGCTAACTCTGTGAGGGCATGCGAAAGGTCGGGATCGGCCTGGTACGCCTCGGTATGGATCGCAACGGGGGCTGCCACAAGGCGGCCCTGGCCTTGGTAAATCGAGTTCAGAAACCCGTCGACAAACCCCCAAAAAAACAGGATCGCCAGCGTCGCGTACGCCACAACCGCAATCAGGAGGGCGGTTCTTCGTCGCTGCCTGAACAGCGAACGCCACGCCAGCTTGACCATAGAAGCCGCGGCTCTCACGGCAAGCCAACCGGTGAGCTGACCGTCGCGCCAGGACTGCGGCGAAGGATGAGGCGGGCACGCATCGTTAACAGCGATGCTACCAACCGTGCGTGCGGGACTGGGGTGCAGGCAGCGGACGCAGCGGACGTGCACGACGCCTGCACGGCGGGCGCGTAAGCCGGCAGGTTACACTCGCGTTAGTGACCGAAGCTTCGCAAGACCAACTCATCGGCTTTTTTAAAGATCATCCCGAACGCCCATGGCATGTACAAGACGTCCAGAAAGAGATGGGCATTGACGACCGTGCGGCACTGAAACGCGACCTTGACGCCCTGGTTGCCGACGGCAAACTGATCAAAACCCGCAGGCGCAGTTACGGCCTTCCGGCCGAAATGAACCTCATTCCCGGTCGACTCCAAGTCGCTGCTGGCGGATTCGGATTTCTCATTCGTGAGGATGGCGAAACGCCCGACATTCACGTCGGCGCCAACAAGCTAGGAGGCGCGTGGAACGGTGACCGTGTCATGGTCCGCCCGCTTGGTTCGTCCGCCAGCGACCGGCCAAGCGGCGAAGTCGTCCGCATCATTGAGCGTAAAAACAACCGCATTGTCGGCACCCTTGAGTACGCGCAGGGTTACGCCATCCTCCGGCCAGACAGCCCCCGCTTGCGGGAACGGATTCTGCTGACCCCTGACTCCGTCGGACGCATCGATGCCGGTTTGCGGCTGGTTGTCCACATGGTGTGGCCAGAAGAAAGTGGGGAGTCAGACCCGTTCGGCGAGGTGCTTCACGTGCTCGGCGAACAGGACGATCCTGAAGTCGAAACGCAAGCCGTGATCGTGAATTACGACCTGAAAGACGCGTTCGACGCGGACACCCTCGCTGAGGCCGATGCGGTGCCGGATGCTGTCACGGGCGACATGATGGCCGGCCGGACCGACTACCGGCACGTCAACACGTTCACCATCGACGGCAGTGACGCCAAAGACTTCGATGACGCCTTAAGCCTGGAGCGGCTGGACGACACCTCCACCCGTAAAGGCGTGCTGCGCGTGGGCGTGCACATTGCTGACGTCAGCTACTACGTTGCCGAAGGCACCAGTCTGGATAACGAAGCCAAACAGCGTGCCACCAGCGTGTACCTGCCAGGACGCGTGCTTCCCATGCTTCCTGAGTCGTTAAGTAACGGCATCTGTAGCTTGGTTGAGGGGCAGCCCAGACTGGCGCTTAGTGTGTTCGTTGACGTCACGCGCGACGGTGAAGTCAAGGCCATGCGCATGAAAGAAACCGTCATCGAATCGAACGCACGGCTGACGTACGACGACGTCCAGCAGTTTCTTGACGGCGACCGCCTACCGCGCGGCTACCGCAAGCTCGAACGCGATGTCAAAGCCCTCTCGAAACTCACCGAGCGCCTCCGTGAAGACCGGATGGGTGCAGGCGCGCTCGATTTTGACTTCACGGAAGCCAAAGTGGATGTCGATGATGACGGCGAGCTCAACCTCATCCCAATTCGGTCCAATGCGGCCCGGCAGCTCATTGAAGAACTCATGCTTCTGGCGAACCGGTTGGTTGCTCAGGAGCTTCAGAAGAAGGACATCCCTGCGCTATACCGCGTGCATGAGGATCCCTCCGAAGCGAAAATTGAGGCGCTTCAAAAAGGCCTGCAACGCCTTGGGTACGACTTTGACGTGGAGGCCGCCCGCCCGATCGATCTTCAGCGCATCCTCAAGGCGGTCGCCGGCAAGCCGGAGGCGCAACTGGTCAGCACGCTCCTGTTGAGGAGCCTGAAGCAGGCCAGGTACAGCAGCGAGAACCTGGGGCATTTCGGGCTGGCGTTTGAAAACTACCTGCATTTCACCAGCCCGATTCGGCGTTACCCCGACCTGGTCGTCCACCGGGTCGTACGCGCCTTGCTTCAGCACCGCCTGAGCCCGACGCTGAAGGAACGCATGCGCAGCGACTTCCCCGATTTGGCTACGCATACGAGTGAGAAGGAACGCGGCGCTGAAGATGCCGAACGCGACCTGGCCCGGTACTACCACGCCAAGTGGGCGCGCGAGCATCTGGGCGAGGCGATGCACGGCTTCGTCAGCGGGGTGACGAACTTCGGGGTGTTTGTCGCCCTGCATAACGGGGTTGAAGGCCTGATCCACGTGTCGCACCTTGATGATGACTACTACGTCTTCGTTGAGGAAGCCATGATGCTCTCTGGCAAGAGTGGCAAACGGCGTTACCGCATGGGTGACCGCGTGGAGGTCCGTATTTTGAATGCGAACCCAACGGCACGGCAGATCGATCTGCTACCTGCCGGTGCCGAAATGCCCGATGTGGTTGTGGAAGAGCCTCCCAAACGCCAAAAGGCCCCCCGGCGCGTGAAAGCACCGCTGGCCGATCCAGCGGCAGCACGTGAGGCGGTCAAGGCCAACGATGGCGAGACCGCGGCCGCGACCGAAGGCAGTAAAAGGCCAAAGAAAACCACCAAACAGGCCACCAAGCGCAACGGCCAGAAGACCGATGCTAAGCAGGCTTCAGGTAAGAAGGCCGGACCGACCCAACGGCCGGCCAAAGCGAAGCGGCGCCGCAAGTTGGTATTCGGCTCAAAAAACTAGTTCAGTTACGAGAATCGCAGGTCCTGCAGGGCCGTGATGGTCGCGTCTGGGTGGTCACGGTGGTACGCGGCGGCATGCAAAGACCACGCCGCAGCTTCGCGGGTCGTGACGTACGGCACGCCCTCCTGCATGGCACGGCGTAAGGTCATCGACCCGGTGAGGTCAACCACCAACGCGGGTGCTTCGCTGCCATCGGCCTCATCCCAGTCATGGACGGCCTCAAAACCACACGCGGCCACCTCACGCTCGAGGGCGTCGTCCGTCCCAAGGCACAGCACCTTGCCGTGGGTTGGCAGTGTCGTGCCTGCACCGAGCTGCGCTTTGAAGTACGCCGCGTCTGGGTCGCGATCGATGCCCATGCTTTCGCCTGTCGAACGCATTTCGGGGCCGAGGACGGGAATGACACCACGAAACTTCTCGAACGGCAGCACCACCTCTTTCACGGCGTACACGTCCGGTTGCGGTGGTTTCGAGAAACCGATCTCCGGCAGCGTCTTGCCGGCGGCAATCAACGCGGCGTACTTGGCCAGCGGATGCCCAATCGCTTTGGAAAGGTAGGGAATGGTACGGCTCGCGCGCGGGTTGGCCTCAATGACTTTCACCTGGCCGTCTTTGACGACGTACTGGACATTCAACAGGCCCTTCACGCCGATCGCTTCAGCGAGCTTGATGGTCCACGCCTCCACCTGCGCGACAACCTCTGGCGAAAGCGTCCTCGGTGGCACGATGCAAGCGCTGTCACCCGAGTGCACGCCTGCCGCTTCAATATGCTCCATGATGCCGGCAACGACGGTGGTCGTGCCGTCCGAAATCGCGTCGACGTCAAGTTCGGTTGCGCCGCCTACAAACTCGTCGAGAAGCAAGCTCGGCGCCCCCGGCAGTTCGCTGTAGACCGTCGTGAGGTAACGGTCAAGTTCATCTTCGTCGTGCACCGCCTGCATCGCACGGCCGCCCAGCACGTAACTGGGGCGGACCATTAACGGAAAACCGATCGTCTGGGCAAGCTCACGTGCTTCAGACGCGCTTGCTGCCACCGCGCCTTTCGGCTGTTCAATGCCAAGTGACTGGCATAACTCAAAGAAACCGTCACGGTCCTCGGCCTTATCGATGGCGTCTGCTGGCGTACCCCAGATGGGAACGCCAGCCTCGTGCAGCGGCCTGGCCAGCTTTAGTGGCGTTTGCCCGCCCAGCTGCACGATGACCCCCACCGGTTGTTCGTGATCGACGATGTTCATGACGTCCTCGAACGTCAGTGGTTCGAAGTAAAGCCGGTCTGCGGTGTCGTAGTCGGTGGAGACCGTTTCAGGGTTTGAATTGACCATGATGGTTTCAAACCCCTCTTCCTTAAGTGCCCACACGGCATGCACGGTGGCGTAATCAAACTCAACGCCTTGGCCGATGCGGTTCGGACCCGAACCGAGGATGACCACCTTCGGTTTGTCGCTGGGGCGAACCTCGTCCTCCCACTCGTACGTGGAGTAGTGGTAGGGCGTATAGGCCTCGAACTCGGCTGCGCAAGTGTCCACCGTCTTAAAGACAGGCGTGCCTTTCCCATGAATGCGTTGCGACCGAATCGTGTCTGCGTCAACGCCGGTAAGGTCCGCCAAGTGGGCGTCTGAGAAACCCAGCCGTTTGATTTCACGCCATGTTTCCCAGTTCCACGCCGCCGGTTCGCCAGCGGCCGAGATTTCGCGCTCAGCGTCACAAATCTCGCTGAGCTGCCCAAGGAACCAAGGATCGATGGCGGTTCGTTCGTGAATCCACTGAGGGCTACGGTTACGTCTCAGCAGTTCGAGCACCGCAAGTAACCGCTGCGGGTTGGGCGTGAGACGCGTCTCAAGCTCATCATCGGGCACGTCTGCAGTAGCGCTGCGGACATCCAACTCGAGCGAACGTACGGCCTTGAGCAGGCTTTCTTTGAACGTCCGACCGATCGACATCACCTCACCGACAGACCGCATTTGCGTGCCGAGTTCTGTACTGGCCGACGGAAACTTCTCAAATGCGAACCGCGGGATTTTGGTCACGACGTAATCGATCGAAGGTTCAAACGCCGCCTTGGTTTCAGCGGTGATGTCGTTTGGCAGTTCGTCCAAATGGAAGCCCACGGCCAGCAACGCTGCAATTTTGGCGATGGGGTAACCGGTCGCTTTGGACGCAAGGGCTGAGGAGCGAGACACCCGCGGGTTCATCTCGATGACGATCACGCGGCCTGAGTTTGGGTCCACCGCAAACTGAATGTTTGATCCGCCCGTCTCAACGCCGATCTCGCGAATGATGGCGATCGAGTGATCGCGGAGCGTTTGGTACTCCTTGTCGGACAAGGTTTGGGCGGGGGCGACCGTGATGGAGTCGCCCGTATGGACCCCCATGGGATCGAGGTTTTCGATGGAGCAAATGATGACGACCGTGTCGTTGTGGTCGCGCATGACCTCAAGCTCGTACTCTTTCCAGCCGAGGATGGACTCTTCGACCAGCACGGTTCCGACCGGGCTGTCGTGCAGGCCTTGGCGGACAATTTCGCGCAGTTCGGCCTCGTCGTGCGCCACCCCACCGCCGGTACCACCGAGCGTGAAGGAGGGCCGGATGATGATGGGGTATCCCGTGTCGTTGGCGAAATCGAGCGCGTCTTCTAAGGTTGAGACCATGTTGCCTTTGGCGGTCTCAACGCCGATGCGGGCCATGGCAGCCTGAAACGCTTCGCGGTCTTCGCCTTTATGAATCGCTTCCGATTTGGCGCCGATGAGCTCCACGCCGTGTTTTTCAAGAACCCCTGTTTCGTGCAGCGTCATGGCCAGGTTCAAGGCGGTTTGACCGCCCAGTGTGGGCAGCACAGCATCGGGTTGTTCAACCTCAATGATGCGTTCAACAAATTGGGGTGTGAGCGGTTCGACGTACGTCCGGTCGGCAACATCCGGGTCGGTCATGATGGTGGCCGGGTTGGAGTTAATGAGGACCACGCGGTAGCCCTCTTGCCTTAGCGCCTTGCACGCTTGCGTGCCTGAGTAGTCAAACTCGGCCGCCTGCCCAATACGGATGGGACCGCTGCCGAGGATGAGGATCGTCTTGATGTCCGTGCGTTTGGGCATGGTTGGGCCCCCAATCGTCCGCGGGAGCATACCACCGGTGCGACGTCAGGCTGAGGTGCGGTGGCGCCCGCCCTAAAGTTGCTTACGCGTCGTCCGGTTCGACCTCGCTGACGTCAAGCGTAAACACGTCATCGCCGACTTGAATCTCGTCGCCAGGGTGGACGAGACGCTTGCGGCGCGTCTCAACCTCACCGTTGACGCGCACGTCGCCCGCCTGAATCAAGACCTTTGCCTGGCCGCCTGTGTCCACCACGCCTGCAAGTTTCAGTACGGTTGAAAGGGGTAGGGCGTCCTCGGGAGTGCCGGCTGAGTCGCTGTTGGCACCGCTCATTCGACGTCCATTGGTTCGGCAGCCGGGTACGAACCGAGAAACTTCACGAAGGCCGCCTTACGCATCAGTGCCGTCATGGCTGCTGCCACGTTGTCGTCCTCCACGTGCCCTTCAATATCGACGTAGAACAGGTAACTCCACGGCTTGTCGCGTCTAGGGCGCGACTCAAGTTTGGACATGTTGATGCCGTGTTTGGGGAATTCCTCCAAGCACGCCACCAGATCGCCGGGTCGGTGCTTGGTGGCCAGCACCAAACTGGTTTTGTTCGCGCCCTCCTGGCGGGCGACCTCATCGGCTGAAAGCACAAAAAATCGCGTGAAGTTAAACGGTCGGTCTTCAATGTGCTCGGCTGCAATCTCGAGCCCGTACGCATCGGCAGCGGCCTTGCTCGCAATGGCCGCCTTGCCTTCCCCTCCGTTTTCGGAGAGAAGCTTGGCCGCCCCCGCGGTGTCAAAGTCCGTGACCGCCTCGTAGCCGTGACGCACCAGGTACTCCTGGCATTGCGCCAAAGCTTGCGGGTGGCTGTAAACGCGGCGAATGTCCTCGCGGCGCATGCCTGGCTTGACCAGCAGGTTGTGGTGCACGTGCACGATTTCCTCACCGACGACATGCAGCACGGAATCGGTGAGCAGATCGTACGTGTCGTTAATCGAGCCGGCCAGACTGTTTTCAACCGGCAGCACCGCATGTGTGGCTTCTCCTTGCACCACAGCATCAAACGCATCCCGAAAACGGGGGTACCCCACGACCTCGGCGGTGGGTTCAAACGCTTGTGCTGCCTGTTCGCTGAACGCGCCGGCAACCCCTTGAAATGCAATGCGTGGCGTGGATGTCATAGCCGCCTACGCTAGCACGCCCTGTAAGGCGCCTGCGGGCCTGCCGGCGTTACACTCACCGGACCTCGGAGGTTGCTGATGCCCAATACGCCTGACGCGCAAGCTTACGAAGAGATGACCCGCCGGTTTGCGACGATCGCCCACCTCAACGGTGCCGCGTCGTTGTTGGATTGGGATCAAATGACGAAACTCCCGCCGGGTGGACGTGAGGCGCGTGGTGCACAAAATGCAGCCCTCGAAGGGGTCATCCATGAGCGCTTGGTGGACCCAGCCTTGGCGGACGCCGTGGAGCGGGTGGCTGCGACCATGGATCCTGATGATGAATTCACGCACGATTGGGTGCGGCAGGCGCGTGAGGATATCCGGCAGGCAACCGCCGTCCCAGCCCAACTGGTGGAGGCGTTGGCCTTGACCACATCGAAGGCCAATGCGGCTTGGGTGAAGGCGCGGGAGGCGTCCGACTTCGCCTCCTTTGCACCGGTGTTGGCTGAGGTTGTTGAGCTGAACCGCGAACGTGCGGATGCGCTCGGTTGGACGGAACACCGTTACGACGCCCTCCACCGCATTTACGAACCGGGCTCCAGCACAGAGCGGGTTCGCGGGCTATTTGCCCGCCTGCAAGCGGTGCTGCCCGGCTTGGTGCAGGAGGCCGCAGAGGGCGACGCGAGCCGTCAGGATGACGTGGTGGAGCGGCCCATCGCGGCTGCGGTGCAAGAACGCATCGTGCGTGACGTGACGGCGCGGCTCGGTTACGACTACGACCGTGGCCGGCTTGATGAGACGGTCCACCCGTTCGCTCAGGCGATCGGTGTGGGTGATGTGCGTATTACCACCCGTTACGCCGAAGACCGCTGGCCAACGGCCTTCTTTGGTGGGGTACACGAGGCGGGGCATGCCATGTACGAGCAAGGCATTCCTGCGGCGTTGTACGGAACGCCGCTCGGTCGTTACGCATCGCTTGCCGTGCACGAGAGCCAATCACGCTTGTGGGAAAACCACGTGGCGCGCAGCCAAGCGTTCTGGGAGGGTTACCTACCGCACTTTGACGCGGCGTCAGGGGGCACCTTCGCAGGGGTCGACGCACCCCAGATGGCCCGTGCGGTGAACCGGGTGTACCCATCGCTAATCCGGATCGAAGCGGACCAGGTGACGTACCCGCTGCACGTCATCCTTCGTTTTGAGTTGGAGGTGCAGCTGATTGAGGGAAGCCTGTCGGTGCAAGACCTTCCAGATGCGTGGAACGACGGCATGCAGCGCCTGCTTGGGGTGACCCCGCCCAGCGATGCGCTGGGGGTCTTGCAGGATGTGCACTGGTCGATTGGGGCCATTGGGTACTTCCCAACATACGCCCTTGGGTCGATGATGGCGGCGCAGTTATGGGAGCGAATGGAGCACGACCTTCCAGACCTTGAAGACGCCATGCGTGCGGGACGGTTTGAACCGCTTCTCGGCTGGCTGCAAGAGCGGGTGCATGCACTGGGTCGTCGCAAACTGCCTGACGACCTCATGACCGCGGCAACGGGGCGTGCGCTTGACCCCGAACCGTACGTGCGTCATCTAACGCACGTCGCACAAGGGGACCTGACGCGTAGGCTGACGTCATGACAACACCCAAGACGCTAGTCACCGCGGCCGTGATGGCCATCCTTGCATTCGGTTTGGGCGGAGTAGCAGCCCAACAGGTCGGCGACGACGCCGCTTTGTTCATCGATGCGGTCGCTGCCGCTGGGGATGGCGATGGGGCCTACACCCTCGGCGCGGTGGCGCTTGAGGTGCAGGAGGTGGGCGGACTGCTCACCGGGATCGCCCTCGAGGCACCCTTGGATGAATCGGGCGTCGCAGCAGCGGCTGGAGCACTCGCGATCGCCACCGGTTACGGCGAAGGGATTCGCCAGCCCCTCGTGCAGTTCTTGACCGATCAAGCACCCACCTTGGCCGGCGAAGGCCCTGTGATGCTGCAGGTTGAGGCGTTCGCTATGTCCGTGGACGTTGAAGCTGGCGATACGCCGGTTGCGCGACTCGGTTTGGAGCGGCTCGCCTACCCAAGCGACGCGTTTGGGGCGCCGGCCGCAAGCATCGGACCGGACGACGCGGCCGTCGCGGTTCGCGTGTTCTCAGATTTTGAATGCCCGTTCTGCCGCCGGTACGCGCTTGAGGTCCAACCGATGGTGGAGGAGAGCGTCCTCGCGGGTGCTGACGTGCGGTTTGAGTTTCACCACCTACCGCTGACCAGCATTCACGCCAACGCCCAACCGGCCGCGGAGGCTGCGCAGTGCGTGGAGCAGGCAGCGGGCGTCGATGCGTTTTGGGCGTTTCATGACCGCTTGTTCGAAACGCAGGATGCGTGGGCGGGCGCTGCGGATGCAGACGCGCAGTTCAGACGGGCGCTTGCGGGTGTGCTTGAGGGGCAACCGGAAGCCGTGCAAGCCGCAGAAGCCTGCATCGACGATCGGGCCACGCGTGACACGGTCGAAGCGTCCATTTCTCGCGCACGCGAGTTGAGTGTGTCTGGAACCCCCACCGTTTTCGTCGGTCCGTACCGCATGACCAACTTCGGCGACGCCGAGGCGTACTTGCGATTGATTCGCCTGACGGAAGCCCAAGCGATGCAACCGTAATCCGGCGTAACTGTTCGCCTAAAGGTTCGTTAGGCTACACTTAACGCACCATGACCGAGTACCCAAGCCTGGTGTGGCACCTCAAGAACACCCAACTTTTTGAGGACTTAAGCGACGCAGAGCTTGAACAGGTGTCAAAGATCACGCCGTACCGTCATTTCGAGGCGGGCGAGGCGATCTATCGTATGGAGGATCCCGCCGACGCCTTGTACTTCGTTCGTGACGGCATGGTGAAGGTCTCGATGTACTTCCCTAACGGCAAAGAGATGATCCTAGGGTTGCTGGGTCAGTACGACATTTTCGGTGAGCTGCTGCTCCTGCCGAGCGAACGTCGCCCGAACCAAGCGGAAGCCGTCACCGATACGACGTTAATTGTCATGCCCGAAGATGACTTTCAGACGCTCTTACAAAAGCACCCAAGGATCGCCATGAAGTTTATTCAGGTGATGTCCACCCGCCTTTGGCAGGCGCAACAGTGGCAGGCAGAGGTTGGGGCGTTCGATGCGCCCGCGCGCCTTGCGAACCTGCTCCTGAGGCTCGCCAACGATTTTGGTCAGCCTTCCGAGCGCGGTGTGGTCGTGGACCTTGGCCTCACACAAAACGACTACGCCAAAATGATCGGTGCGACGCGCGAAACGGTCAGCCACTGCCTCGCGCAACTGCTTGAGTTCGGTGCGGTCAGGCGGCGTCGTACCCCAATCAGTGTGGATGTGGGTCGACTCGAGGCGTACCTCGAAGACCAAAACCAAGAAGTCTAAACCCCCGGTTCGTTTGTGGTGAGCTCGATGAGCGTTTGTCCTGCTTCGGGTGACGGCGCGTCGTTGGTGAGTGGCCAGACATCATGGTCGGATGCCACGAACAGCGGAAGCCGGTCCGGTCCGGCTTGCAAACGCGGGTCCTCAGCTTCGGGGCGTTGCGCGAAGGTGGTTTCCGTCCAGCCAGCATCTTGGCGGCTTAACCGCTCGATGGACCGAAAGGTCACCTCAGGCCCAAAGGCGGAACGGGCGCGCCGGTTGCTTCCCACATCCAAGCGTTCGCTGCCACTGCTGGATGGGGGCAGTTGGTAGACCTTGTCGTGTCCGAACGTTCGGGCGTACTTCAGGGCGACCAACGCATTCGCCTCGTCGTTCTCGGTTAACGCGAGAAGGCGACCGATGCCGCTAAGGTTCACGTCGTCGTCGCTCGAGTCTGACAGTAGGTTTCCGTAGTACGTATCAAATCCTTGTTGCCGGGCCGCCGCCACGTTCGCCCAGTTGGTATCGGCGAGCAGGACATCAAGACCGCGTTCTCGCAGCATGGCAGCCACCTTGCGGGCAAACCCATGCGCACCAAGGATGAGGTAGCCGCGGGCGTCGGGTTCTGAGACATGAAGCAGGCGTGCCACCGGCCGAGCCGTGAGTGAGCTGAGCAGGACCGTCCCCACAATCACCAGAAACACAAGCGGCACGAGGGCTTGCGCGCCTTCAAAACCGGCGGCCGTGAGTTTGGATGCAAACAGCGACGCGATGGCCGCAGCCACGATCCCGCGCGGCGCGGTCCAACCCAAAAACAGTTTCTCGCGGAGGGGCAGATGGCTACCCACGGTCGAAAGCAGCACCCCTGCGGGCCGTACGACGGCAACCACCAACAGCAAGAGCAGCAGGCTTTGGGGTGTGAGCGCACCCATCAGGTCAGGTCCGTTGATGTCGGCTGCGAGGATGACAAACAGCAAGCCGATTGAGAGCAGCGTGAGGTCCTGCTTGAAGTCCAGCAGGCTGCTGATGTTCGGCACACCGCGGTTCCCGACGATGATGCCCATCAGGGTGGTGGCCAGGAGTCCTGACTCGGGGGCGAGGGCACCCGCGACCCCGAAGGCGGCGAAGACGAAAGCGAGCGCGGATAGGTTGGTGAGGTGGCTGGGAAGCCAGCGGCGTTTGAGCAATGTGGCGAGTGCTAGACCGCTGGTGATCCCCACGACCGTCCCAACGGTCACGAACTCCACCAGTAGCAGCAAGGTCGCACCAAGGGCAGTGGCGCGGTTGTCAATCAGCACGAACTCGAACATCAGCACGGCCACCATCGCGCCGATCGGATCGATCAAAATGCCTTCCCATTTGAGGATGTGCCCAACGCGTGGGACGGGACGCACCGTGCGCAGCAACGGCCCGATGACGGTTGGGCCGGTGACGATAATGAGCGCTCCAAAGAGTAGCGCCAGATTGACGTCAAGGCCGACAAGCCACCAGGCGGCAAGGGCGGAGAGAAGCCAGGTGGTGATTGCTCCGACCGAAACCAGGCGCAACACCACACCCCGCACCGCTTGCACCTCAGGTAACGCCAGCGTCAAGCCACCTTCGAAGAGAATCAGGCCGACCGCCAGGGAGATAGCGGGGAAGAGCAGTGACTCGCCGATCAGTTCGGTGGGTTGAACCCACCCGAGCAGCGGACCGACCACAAAACCGGCGGTGAGCAGTGGCAGGATGGCGGGGACCCCCATACGCCAAGCCAGCCAGTGGGCCAGGGCGCTCAGGCCGATCAGGCCGGCGATGGCGAGGGCGGGCATGCTGGCAAGGAGTGCGCTCACGGTTGCGTCGCAGGCTTCGCGGATTGCGCGTAGGCCGTGCTACCTTCGTGCGTGATGAAACGTTTCGTTGTGACGACCGAAAAAGGTGACGTTCTTGTCACCATCGACGACCAAAAAGATGGCCTGGACCCCACGCTCGTGCAGGTCGAGAAGCCGACCGCAGAAAACGCCGCTGACTTGCCGATGGTGGTGCCGTTGCGTGCCTTTGGGGCGAAAATGGTGGAAATCATTGAAGCGCAAGGTGGCGACATGCCCAGTGGCGAACGCATTCGTCGGATGCTCATTGAGGAGAAGGCCAGCAGCGACCTAAACCGCATTGAGCGTTGGGCGCGAGAACACCTCTAGCGCCCGACAAGGTTAAGACGCCTCGTCGTCCTCGACCACGTCGCCGAGATCCTGCAGCACGCGCTTGTACATCAGCAGCGCGTGCTGCTCGATGGCGTAGCGGGCGTCCTCGCTTGCCAGGCCCGGCGCCACGCGTTCATGGGCGATTCGTAGGCAGGTTGCCAGGACCTCCTCAAACACGGGCCACGGCCCCTCGAACGCCACCGCATCCTCGCTGACGCTGGAGGTGTTCTCTTCGCTGCCAACCTCACTTGAGGCAGCCGGCGCTTTTTTGCTGGAGCGACGTTTTTTCGTCGTACCGTTCTTGGCGCCCTCATCCATTTTGGCGAGCGCGGCTTCCGCGGCGCTTTTTTCGGCTGCCCGTTTGTTGGAACCTTCGCCTTCACCGAGGACCTTGCCATCGACTTTGACGGCTGAGCGAAACACCGGTTCGTGCTGTGGGCCGGTCACAGACGTATCAAATGCCGGCTGCTTACCGTCCTTTTGGAGGCGTTCAATCAACGCCGCTTTCGGGTGGGGGGTTTTAATCGGGAATCCTCCTTCGGTGCGTGGCGCAAAACCAAACCGTTGCCCGAACCGCACCCGTACTTTATGACGAGCCACGGTAGCACGACCAAGGTGCGCTACGATGGCGGCATGACACGGGTCCTGATCTGCGACGACCACGCTATGTTCCGTCAAGGCTTACGGAGCATTCTCGAGACCGAGCCAGACATTCGGGTGATCGGGGAGGCGGCCAACGGGCGCGAAGCCGTCCGCCACGCACTTGAAACCAAACCCGATGTTGTCCTCATGGATATTCAAATGCCCGAGCTGGACGGGGTGGCTGCGTCGAAAGAGATCCTGGCGGAGGATCCTGAGTTGAACGTCGTCATCCTGACGATGTACCGGCAGGATCGTTACGTCTTCGAAGCGATTAAGGTGGGCGCGCGCGGCTACCTCCTCAAGGACGCGGGCAGTGACGAGTTGCTTGACGCCATTCGCCGGGTGTCGCAGGGAGAAACGCTCCTGAATGCCGAGTTGGCAGCGAGCATCTTAGAAGAGTTTCGTAAGGCGGAAGCCCTACCGAGCCACCCGGAGCATCGCCTGCGGGACTTAACCGAGCGTGAGGAGGAGATTCTTCGTCATCTTGCTCTCGGCGAAACGAACCAAGAGATTGCTGAAGCGTTGGATGTGAGCGAGAAAACCGTCCGCAACCGTCTCTCAGAAATTTTTGCGAAGTTACGTCTCAACAATCGCACGCAAGCGGCGCTGTACGCCTTGAGGGAAGGGATCGCGTCACTGCAGGATTCTGAGACGTGACGCAGACGTTCGTGGCCGGCTGTGGTCGAACGGCCACCAGGGACGGGGACGACCACGAGTACGCCTACCTTGACTTGGCGTTTCCGGAGTGTCCAACCTGTCCGTTCCGTCTTGAGCCTGAAGGGGCCGCTGCGTTCTGCATTTGGCGGGTTGAAGGCGACGACCCCCCACTTCAGGCAGCCCTTAAGCAAGCTTTGGGAGAGCCTTAGAAAACCGCGATGGATGGATTCACCCAAGACGCGGCGCATGCGGCCATGGTGGAGGATTGGCTGGCGTTGCATGCGGTGCCGTCGCCTACCTTTGGCGAGGCCGCCCGGCTGACCACCCTCCACCAGCGGCTTGAAGCCTTAGGCTTCGGCGTTCAGAAGGACGAACTGGGCAACCTTGTGGTTCACGTGTCGTCGGGTCACCCGCATTCGCTGGTACTCACGCACGTGGATACGGTCTTCTCGGAGGCCGAATGGCGTGATGTGGAGCGACGCGACCAGCGACACTGGACGGCGCCAGGCCTTGGCGATAACACCGCGAGTTTGGCTGTGGTCCTGGGTGTCCTGCGGCGTATCGCCAACGGTGAGTTGGTACCTGCAGGCAGCTGGACGTTTGCGTTCACGGTCGGGGAGGAAGGGTTTGGTGACTTGCGTGGCGCCCGTGCCGTGCTGGCCGGCATGCAACCAGCACCCGATGGGGTGCTTGCCGTGGATGGCTATTTGGGTGGCGTGGTCACCCACGCGGTCGGATCGGCGCGCTACGGGGTTCGTTTTGCCGGGGCGGGTGGTCACGCGTGGGGTGACCGCGGGGCGCCCACGGCGGTGCATGCCGCCGGCGATTTCATTCATGCGTTGCAGCGAATCCCGCGGCGAGGAGAACAGGGAGGCTCGGTGAACGTCGGCAGGGTCGAGGGGGGTCATGCGGTGAACGCGCTGGCGTTGGATGCCACGCTGGAGGTGGAAGTCCGGGCGCTCGAGGCGGGTCTGCTTCGCAGGTACGACCGCGAGGTGCACAAGAGGGCACGTTCGGTGGCCAGGCGTCATGGCGTTGAGCTCAGCCTTGAGCCGCGCGGTTGGCGTCCAGCGGGTCGCCTTGATGACGGCCGTTTCGACCGTGCGTTTCGTGAGGCGTTTGCGCAGGTTGGGTTGACGCTGCGGTCGAGCCCGAGCAGCACCGATGCCAATGCGGCGCTGGAGGTCGGTGTGCCGGCCGCGACGGTGGGGGTTTACCGCGGCGGGAACGCCCACAGGTTAGATGAGTGGGTCGATCCCACCAGCCTGACGCAAGGCGCCGAGCTGCTTGAGCGCGTGCTGGTGGCGCTTGACCGCTAGCGCGTTCCGGTTACGACCTGGATTTGAACGGTTGCTGGCGTTTGCGGGCATCGAGCGCGAGCTTGTCGACCGTCTCATTTTCGCTGTGCCCACTATGCCCGCGGGTCCAGCGCCATTCAACGTGGTGGCGCTCGGTGAGCACCAGCAACTCTTGCCATAGGTCTTGGTTTTTGACGGGCTCACGCCCAGCGGTTTGCCATCCGTTGCGTAACCACCGTGTCAGCCAGCCTTCGGTGAACGCCTTTTTGAGGTACTGCGAGTCGGTGGTCAGCGTGACGTCGCATGCTTCGGTCAGGGAGGCCAAGGCTTTCACGGCGGCCGTGAGCTCCATGCGGTTGTTGGTCGTGCCGGTTTCGTGACCGGCTTCGCTGAGTTCGTGGCCGTTGTGGCGCAGCAGGTACGCCCAGCCACCATCGCCGGTTTGGGTTTCACACGAGCCGTCGGTCCAGGCTTGGATGCGTTTACGTGAGGTCACGTGTTGAAGGTTACCCCCTCAAAAACCCCGCGGTAACCAGGTCACGGGTACCAGGTGGCTGTGACATAGGTACTGAAAATGCTTGACATTGGGCGGCCAAGAGGCGTAACCTACTACAAACCTTGTACAAACGTTGCACGAAGGGAGGGCGCATGCGAACCGGCAAATTCACCGTCAACGAAGTTGAAGAACGGACGCACGTGCCCGCCGGGACGCTCAGGCAGTGGGAACGCAGGTACGGCTTTCCAAACCCCACACGCCTGGCCAACGGCTACCGCCTCTACAGCGAAAACGACGTCCTTCTGATCGACAGAATGAAGCAACTCATCGCCGACGGCATTCCCGCATCGCGAGCGGCAGCCCTGGTGCGTGAAGGATCCAACGAACTGTCCGGCACGGCCACCCCAACCCCCGCGTTGGATCCGGAGGCCTTGATGCATGCGCTGACGGCCATGGACGGTCTCGAGGTGGAACGCATGCTTGGCCGCGCCCACGCGAGCGCTGGGGTCTTGGACGTCTTTACCGGCCTGCTTGAGCCAACCCTTGCGGTATTGGATGCGGCTGCAGACGACCAAGACCCTCGCGAGCCTGGCATGCGTCACCTGCTTGAGCTTCATCTCCACAACCTGCTGGCTGCCGCCCCACACAACGGTGGGTCCCCCCTTATTGACGTGTGGGCCACCGTGCCGGTTGGGCGTGCCACCCGCGCACTCATGGTGCTGGTGCTGCTCCGCAGGCGCGGGCTTAGTGTCCGCTACCTGGGGGCCGGTCATGACGCGACACGCATTGACCATGCCGTTCGCGCCCTGCCCTCTTCGCGCGTGCATGTGCTGGTGACCGATCCAGCAGGTGCTGCAGCCGCAGCCAACGCGCTTCACGCCAGTCAGGCGACGACACTCATCATGCCTGCCACCCCCGCAGAAGCCGACATCAACGACGTGCCCCTGTCCGCCGCAACGATTTGCAGCGACTTAGAAGAAGCCATCAACGCCGCGGTCCAAGCCGTCCGCACCGCGGGGGTATCCGCATGATGCGCCGGCTTGTTCAAACCGTTAGCCGTGTGGTCTTGAGAGGGGGTGGTGGGTTGCCGCAGCCGTCGTAAATGGCAGACCGTTGGGCTGACGCCCAGCGAGGGAAGACGCAACCCGCGTCTTAGGGGATCCGACGGTGGCTTACGGCCACCCCACCCACCGACCCACGCACGCTCCTGAAAGGAGCCGCCCATGAACAGCACCATGACGCGCACCAACGTCCGTCCGCAACCCATGAACGGTGTCAACGCGAACCGCACGCACGCGCCACACCAGCTGCTTAAGTTCGACCGCAAGCGCGCCCTCTATCACCACGGCGATAACGCCACCACGGTCTACCGCGTCCGCTCGGGCCTGGTGCGTATCACCCGGATGACCCCCGAAGGCCGCATCATGACGGTCCGCCACGTGCTGCCGGGCGACTACTTTGGCGAAGAAGCCTTCACGGGTGAAAGCCGCGAAGAAATGGCTGAAGCACTGACCGAAACGGAACTCGAAGCGTACGAGCATGCCGGCCTGACAGGATCGATCCTGATGGACATCACCCAATCCCTGTCTCATCAAATGCAGCGTCTGGTTGATTACGAGTACCACCTGCAGACGGGCGACTTACGTCAACGGGTGGCGCGCTACCTGCTGACCTTGGCGGAAACGCCCCTGGCGTACGAAAACGACGATGGCGTGACCACCGTGTCAGCCACCCACGAACTGTTGGCCGAAGGCACCGCCTCCACCAGGGAAAGCGTGTCGAAAATCATCACCCAACTGCGGGTTGAAGGACTGATTCGGACGGCCTACCGCAGCATCGCGCTGCTGGAACCGGAAATCTTGGACGACATCGCCAACGATTTCTGACGGCCAGCCGACCCGAACGCCTCGCCCGTCAGTCGCCTTGAGAACCGGCGGGCTCCCGCTCCTCCAACACCACCACCGCTGCGGCATGCTGCCGCGAGTGGGTCAGCGACAAGTGGGCTGACTGATGCTTTTCGCGTAAGGCCTGCGCCAAGCTGCGGCTGAACGCCAGGCGTGGACGACCGTCCTCGCGAAGCACCCACACATCACGCCAACCGTGCGCATGCGGCCAGCACTTCTGAAACGCTTCTTTGGCTGCAAACCGCGCCGCGAGCGACGGGATGGGATCCTCCTGCGCTTCGCAGTACGCAATCTCTTCAGGAGCAAAATGCCGCGCAAGAAAGCGCTCACGGTGCCGCTCCAGCACCGAACGGATGCGGTCTAACTCAACGAGATCAAGACCGACCGCCACAATCATGCGGGTCGCTCCAGGCGAACGACCTCAGCGTCCGACGCCACCAACGCCGCACGCGCCATGCCGACGAACAACCCGTGCTCCACCACACCCGGAATGGCATGCAACGCGGCATCCAGCCAAGTAGCGTCAAAAGGTTCAGGCGCACGACAGTCCAGGATCGGATTACCGTTATCGGTCAACTGCGGTTCTAGGGGTCCACCACGAAGGACCGGTTCAAGGCCCAAGTCCTTCAGTCGCTGCTCGGTGCGCGCCACCCCAAACGGCACGACCTCAACCGGGATTGGGCTGCGCTGCCCAAGACGATCCACCCGCTTGCTTAGATCCCCAATCAAGACAAACTCGGTGGCGGCTTCCGCGACAATCTTCTCTCGCAAGAGCGCGCCGCCAAGGCCCTTGATGGCGTCAAGTCCGTCCGTAACTTCATCCATTCCATCAACCGCCAGGTCGACCCCACCAGCGGGCAGGTCAACCATCGGGATGGCCAGCTCTCGGCATTGCGCTTCGGTCGCCCGCGAGGTGGGTACCCCCAGCACGTCCTTCAGACGGCCATCCCGCAAGCGCTCACCCACCCCTTGAACGAACCAGGTCGCGGTGGATCCCGTCCCAAGCCCGAGCGTCATGCCGGACGACACCAGGTCGGCCGCGGTCTCACCGACGCGACGCTTGAGGTCGGTTGACATCAGCCCCGTAAGGTTTCCAGGGTGCCCACCACACGTTCGGCGTGCCCCGTGGCTTTCACGTTGCGCATCGCCTTCCTCACGACCCCGTCAGGATCAATGATGAACGTGGAGCGAATGGGTCCTGTGACCTCTTTGCCGTACAGCTTTTTCGTGCCGTACGCACCGTACGCCATGGCGATCTCGTTCGACTCGTCACTCACGAGAGGAAACGGCAGACCGTGCTCATCACGGAATTTGAGGTGCTGTTCCATCGGATCGGCGGAAACACCCACCACCTTGGCGTGCATGGCAGGGGCTGCATCGCGGAAGTCGCACGCTTCGGTCGTGCAACCGGGCGTGAAGTCGCGCGGGTAGAAGTACAGCACCACCCAAGAACCCCGCAGGTCGGCGAGTCGGAAAAGTCCGTCGGTTGACGGGGCTTCAATGGCGGGCGCGGTGTCACCTTCAGCAGGTTGGCTCATGACCCCAACCATACCGCGCGGTCATGGCCGCCTGAAACTCAGGGGGTACGATAAAGCGTGACCGTCCCACCCACCCTCGTGCTCGCCAGCGGCAGCCCACGCCGGCATGAACTCTTGCAGCGTTTGGCCATGCCGTTTGAGGCGGTTCCTGCCGACGTTGACGAGACGGGACACCCTGACGAGTCCCCCATGGATGCCAGCGGCAGGTTGGCCCGCCTGAAAGGCGAGACGGTGGCCGGCCGGCACGAAGGACGCTGGGTGCTCGCCGCTGACACGGTGGTTGACTTGGACGGCGAACCGCTTGGCAAACCCACCTCAGCGGACGACAACGCACGGCTCTTAGAGCGACTCAGTGGCCGCGAGCACGCCGTGCATACCGGTCACTTTCTTGCCTCTCCTGGCGGGTGTGACGTGTGGGTGGTCACCACGCGCGTCTCCTTACGTCCGCTAAGCCAGGACGACATCCGGCGTTGGGTCGAGGGTGGGTTCGGCCTCGATAAAGCTGGAGGGTACGCCATTCAAGGTCCCGGTGCGGCCTTGGTGACCGACGTGCACGGCTGTTACACCAACGTGATGGGACTATCGGTTCCCAGCGTCCTCGAACACCTTGGGGCCCGGGGGTACGTGCGTGTCTAGCTTCGTGCGTGCTTGGTACGTCCTGGTCGTGCTTGGCTTGGTGACGTTCGCCTTGATGGCATTTGTGGGTCGCGCTCCCGTCTCGTTTACGGCGTACGTGGGCGCCCCAGGTGAACTACCCGCCCGCGTCGGTACCGCGGCCCGCCAAACCGCCGCGTCGCTCGTCGACCGGCGTGATTACCGTGCCGAAATCGCGGCGCTCAGCGACGCGCTTGCCGAAGAACGCCAAAAGGTTCGCCTGCTTGAGGTGGCGAACGAGCGCCTGGCCGCCCTCGCGGACGTACAAGCCACACAAACGCCGGGGGCGGAGCTGGTCGCTCCGGTCGCCCGTGGCTTCGTGGGTCAAGCATCCCGGCAGCTTGAGTTGGCCGCCGGCACGGATGCCGGGGTACAGCGCCTGATGCCTGCCACCGCTCCTGCGGGCCTGGTTGGGCTCGTGACCGACGTCACCCCCCGCCGAGCGGTCGTGCGCAGCATCATGGATCCGAACTCACGGGTGGGTGTCACGGTACGCGGTAAAGGTGGGCAAGGCGTTGCCGTGGGTGCGCTCGGGCCGAACCTGAGCGTGGTGCGTTTCATTGAGGATCAAGATGTTCAGGTCGGGGATGTGGTGGAAACCAGCAGCATCGGCGGACTGTTCCCACGCGGGATTGAGATCGGCCGGGTGGTCGCCCTCGATCCGGACGACCCCAACGACGTCCGCAGTTCCTTTGTGGTTGAACCGAGCGTCAGCTTTGGCACCTTGCAGGACGTCGTCCTGATCGCCCCGCAGTAAACACGAAGCTTAGGCTTTCACCACGAAGTTCACCAGTTTGCCTGGCACCACAATCTCGCGCTTGATGTCGCCTTGCTCCAGGTACCGAGCGACGTTCTCGTCTTGTTTTGCGGCCGCGATGATGTCCGCTTGGCTGGCCGCGGTGGGGACCTCAACCTGACCACGTACCTTGCCGTTGACCTGCACCACGAGCGTGATCGAGTCGGTCTCCAGCGCTGAGCGGTCCACATCCGGCCAATCCTCCAGGTGCACCGAGGCGGTCGCACCCGAGCGGAACCACAACTCTTCTGCCAAGTGCGGTGCGATCGGGGCCAACATCAGCAGGAACAACTTGCGGCTTTCCTGCCATACCTCAGTGGCCTCAAGCGCCTTAGATTTCGCCTTCGCAAGAACCCCTTGCAAGGACATCAACTCAGCCACGGCGGTATTGAACTGAAAGCCGTCAAAGTCCTCAGTGACATTCTCGAGCGTTTGATGAACCGAGCGGCGGACGTCCGCGAGGTCCTCATCCGACACGGCTGCATCGCTGTCGGCGGGATCCACGAAGGTACTCCAGACGCGGTGCAGGAAGCGAACGACCCCTTCAATCGCTTTGGGGTTCCACGGTCCGCCTTGGTCCCACGGCCCGATGAACATGAGGTACGCCCGAACCGCGTCCGCGCCGTACCGTTCCACCAGGTCGTCCGGGTCGACGACGTTGCCGCGCGATTTGGACATCTTCTCGCCATCCGAGCCGAGGATCATGCCTTGGTTGCGAAGCCGCAAGAACGGTTCGCCGTGATCCACCAAGCCAAGATCTCGCAGGACCTTCGTAAAAAACCGCGAGTAAAGCAGGTGGAGAATGGCGTGCTCAATACCTCCGGTGTAGGTATCGACAGGCGTCCAACGCTTCGCGAGCGTCTCGTCGATCGGTCGGTCGTCCAAGTCTGGCGCGAGGTACCGGAACCAGTACCAGGACGAATCCATGAACGTGTCCATGGTGTCCGTTTCGCGCTTGGCAGGCCCACCGCATTCGGGGCAGGTCGCGTTGAGGAACGATTCGTGGTGGTTCAGTGGCGAGTCGCCGGTCGGCATGAAGGCGACATCTTCCGGTAGCACGACCGGCAGGCGGTCGAGCTTCTCAGGCACAATCCCACACTGGTCGCAGTACAGCATGGGGATGGGGGTGCCCCAGTAGCGCTGCCGGCTGATGAGCCAATCACGCAAGCGGTAGGTCACCTTGCGTTCGCCTGCACCTTGCTCTTCAAGCCAGGCGACCACCTTGGCGATCCCGTCCCCAGCGCCGTCACCTTTGCCGGTGGGCGTGCCATCGAACGGGCCTGAGTTGATCATGACACCGTCACCGGTGTACGCCTCAGTCATGCTGTCGCCATCGAGCGGCTCGCTGCCCGCAGGGGAGACCACAGGAATCACGTCGAGACCAAACTTACGGGCGAACGCGAAGTCCCGCTCGTCGTGTGCAGGAACCGCCATGATGGCGCCCGAGCCGTACGTCACCAAAACGTAATCACCCACCCAGATGGGGATTCGCTTCCCGTTGACCGGGTTCACGGCGTAACCCCCCGTGAAGACTCCCGTTTTCTCACGCGTGTCGCTCTGACGGTCGATCTCGCTCATCCGCCCAGCCGCCTCAACGTACGCGTCCACGTCGGCCCGTTGATCGTCCGTGGTGACCTCCGCGACCGCCGGATGTTCCGGCGCGAGCACCATGAAGGTGGCACCCCAAAGGGTGTCCGGCCGGGTGGTAAACACCTCAAGCTGCGGCCCAGCTTCAGAGGCGAACGTCACCGTGGCGCCCTCGCTCCGGCCAATCCAGTTGGTTTGCATGGTCTTGACGCGTTCCGGCCAATCAAGCCCATCAAAGTCGAGAAGTTCTTCAGCGTAGTCGGTGATCTTGAAGTGCCATTGCGGCATCAAGCGTCGCTCAACGAGGGCGCCGCTGCGTTCCCCGCGGCCATCGATCACTTGTTCGTTGGCGAGCACCGTCCGATCGACCGGATCCCAGTTGACGTAACTCTCCTTGCGGTACGCCAGTCCACGCTCGTAGGCCTTAATGAAGAACCACTGGTTCCAGCGGTAGTACTCAGGTTCACACGTCGCCAGCGTTCGGCTCCAGTCGTACATGGCGCCCATCTGCTTGAACTGCTCGGTCATCTTGGCCATGCGCTGCCGCGTCAAGCTGGCCGGATGCACGCTGGTGTCGCCATCACGGGCCGCTTTGATCGCCGCATTCTCGGCAGGAAGGCCGAACGCATCAAAACCCATCGGGAAGAACACGTTGTTCCCGCGCATGCGCAGGTAGCGCGCTGCCGCATCGGCTGGCGTTTGGGCGTACCAGTGTCCGACATGCAGGTTGCCAGACGGGTACGGGTACATCGTTAGAAAGTAATGTTTCGGGCGGGACTCATCGGTCATGTCGGTCTTGTAAAGGCCGTCCGCCTCCCATGTGGCTTGCCACTTGGGCTCAATGACCGTCGGTTGGTACTTATCCTGTTCGGTTGCGCGTTCCGTCATGCCGTCCCCTTCGTAGGGCGTCGCTGCCGCCCGCGTCAAAACGCCATCATACCGACCCGCGCGGGGCGGCCTCGCCGTTACGCCGGGGTGGCAAGCAGGTCGCCAATGGCGTCAATCAGTTTGTGGATGTAAATCAGAGAACGCGTGTCTGGATCGGATTCTTTACGAATCCAGCGACGCGCCTCAAAGTAAAGGCAGCCACGAAGCCGGTCCATGTCGGCAACGAGCCAAGCCGGTAGCGCCTGCCCTTCGAGGTAGTGGTTCAAAGCGCGGTTGGCCATCTCGCCGCACATTTCCATCCCGAAGTGGGCGTAACCGTCGAACGTGTAGGCGAACCGGACAACGTCATCGAAAGGATCGCGTGGGTGCGGCAGGTGATCAAGGGTGAGGTCAGCATGGTCGATCGGGTAGACCACCGCCTGGTTGTCTTCGCTGGAAACCGGTTCGCTATCCATGCCCGCGAGGTTACCCCCAAGGCGCACGAGGGTGCGTTGCGCGAGGGAACCCGCGTCCCGCGGGTGCGGCAGGTATGCTCGCCGCAAGAACGACGTTCCACGCTGGAACGCGAGGAGGGAACACGTCTATGGATTACCAACTCGTTGTCATCGGCTCCGGCCCAGGTGGTTACCACGCCGCCATTCGGGGCGCTCAGTTGGGCCTCAAAACTGCGGTCATTGAAAAGGGCGACGTGGGTGGCGTCTGCCTGAATGTCGGGTGCATCCCCACCAAAGCCCTACTGCACGTCGCCAACGACTTGCGCGCGGCAGAACACGCGAGCACGTACGGCGTGACGTACAGCAAACCCAAAATCGACTTAAAAGCCATGCAGTCTTGGAAAGGTGACGTGGTCGGCAAGATGACCGGCGGCGTTGGCATGCTGCTTAAAGGCAATAAGGTTGATCTGCTTCAAGGCGAAGCTAGCTTTAAGGACGCCAACACCCTCAACGTCGGCGACCGGACGATTACCTTCGAAAAGGTCATCGTGGCCACCGGCAGCCGCCCGATCGTGATCCCAGGGTTTGAGCCCGATGGTGAAACCATCGTCGATTCCACCGGTGCGCTTGAGATCAACGACGTCCCCAAACGCTTTATGGCGATCGGTGGTAGCGCCATCGGTTTGGAGTTCACCGACATCTACAGCGCCATGGGTAGCGAAGCGACCGTGGTTGAACTGATGGACGAAATTGTCCCTGGGGCCGAACCTGAAGCGTCCAAGGCCCTGCGCAAAGCGTTTGAGAAGCGCGGCGTGACCTTCAAATTGGGCACCAAAGCGGTGTCTGCCAAACGCCTCAAGTCAGGCCTAAAGGTCACCCTTGAAAGCGCCGACGGTACCCAAGAGTCCGTCACGGTCGACCGTTTGCTGGTCGCTGTCGGTCGTGCGCCCAACGGCCAAGGTCTGGGCCTCGAGGACATCGGTGTGGAGGTGACCGACCGCGGTTTCGTGCCGGTCAACGCGTCCATGCAGACGGCCCTGCCGCACGTGTACGCCATCGGTGACGTGGCGGGCGCTCCGCTGCTGGCGCACAAGGCCATGAAGGAAGGTTTGGTGGCGGCTGAGCACGCCAGCGGCCGTCCGGCGGCCCACGACACCCTCGCGCCGGCCGTGATTTACACGAACCCTGAACTGGCCAGTGTTGGGATGACCGAGCAAGAAGCCAGCGATGCGGGCTTTGAGGTACGCACGGGCAGCTTCCCGTTGTCCGCGTCCGGCCGTGCGGCCGCGATCGGCGCAGAGGATGGCGTATTCAAGGTCGTCGCGGACGCCACGACCGATACGGTGCTCGGGGCGCATATTGTCGGGCCTGGTGCAGGCGACATGATTGCGGAGGCTGCCTTGGCGATCGAGATGGGGGCGACCCTCGAGGACGTCGCAGCGACCCAGCACCCGCACCCAACGTTGTCTGAAGGCCTCATGGAGGCTGCCGAGCACGCCCACGGCCAAGCGATTCATACCGCGAACCGTCGCAAGCGCTGAGCTTGCGTGCGTCCCTTCAGGCCTTCGCTCAGGTGGTGTAGTCGGCGTTAATGCGGACGTAACCTTCGCTAAGGTCGCAACCCCAAGCCCACGCATCGGCGTCACCGACGCCGATGCTCACCTCGATCGTGACCACCGGTCGGTCCATCTTTGTGGCCAACTCCATGCCGTGGAACGGCACCGGTTGACCGTCAAACACGGTGACGCCTTGCACGGCCACCTTGAGGCGGCGGGTATCCCACGCCAAACCGCTCTGCCCCACAGCGGAGAGGACCCGACCCCAGTTCGGGTCGCGGCCGTGCACCGCGGTTTTAACCAAGCTGCTGCCGGCAACCGCACGCGCTGCCGCCCGCGCTTCGGGCACGCTGGCTGCATCGGTGACGTGCACATCAAGCCGCGTGGCAGCCCCCTCGCCATCGGCCGCAATCGCCTTCGCGAGCGTTTCCGCGACCTCACCGAGCGCCGCCTTCACGTCGTCTAAGGCCGCTGGGACGTGGCCTGACGCGAACACCATCGCCATGTCGTTGGGGCTCATGTCCCCATCGACGGACACCTGATTAAAGGTGCTTGCCACGGTTTCAGGCCAGATGGACCGCAGGTCGTCTTGATCGACCTGCGCGTCGGTGAACACGAACGCCAACATGGTCGCCATGTTGGGGTGAATCATGCCGGAGCCTTTCGCGATGCCCACCATGCGCGCCCCACCAGGGACCGTGACCTCCACCGTCTTGGTGACAAGATCGGTGGTCAAGATCGCTTGCGCGAACCCACTCACGTCATCGGACGCTTCGCGACCGCATTTCTGTAGCGTTGGAACCACCAAGTCCTCGACAGGTAACGGCACGCCGATGACGCCTGTGGAGGCGGTCAGCATGCCGTCCGCGGTCGGTACAGCGGTTGCTGCCGCGGCCGCTTGGGCCATCCGTTCGTCGGCCGCATCACCGGCGGGTCCTGTGGCACAGTTGGCGTTACCGGAGTTGACGACGACCCCGAACACCGGGTCACCCGATGCGACGCGTGTGCGCGTGCGCTGGACGCAAGCCGCGGTCAGTTGGTTCTGTGTCGTGGTGGCCGCCCACGCGAGCGGCGTATCGCTCCACGCCATCGCCACATCTTGCGTGCCGGACGCCTTGAGCCCGGCTGTGCCGGCCGTGAAGTGAAACCCGCGAGGCGCCTTCATGGCCACATCCCGTCAAGGCGAAGACCGGCGGTCTCCGGAAACCCGAAGGCGACGTTGAAGCCTTGCACCGCCTGACCCGCCGCGCCCTTGCCGAGATTGTCGATGGTGGCGAAGGCGTGCGCCATGCCTGTCCGCGCGTCGTGTCGCACCGCGACATGCACCAGGTCGCTGCCGGCCACGCTTTTGGTGTGTGGCAGGTCGTCTGCGAAGCGCACCAGCGGCTCGGCGTCGTACCGGTCACGGTAGAGAGCCTGCAGGCGGTCGTGGTCCATCTCGCCGCCGACGGCCACCACGCACGACGCGTGGATGCCGCGGGTGAGTGGCGCTAGGTGCGGGGTGAAGGTGACACGCATGCTCTCATCGCGCTCGCCGTGGGTGGCGGCATGCTGCCCCTGCCGGGCGGCCCGCCCAAGGACGGCTTCCACTTCAGCGGTATGCCGGTGGGTGCCGGCGGCTTTATACGCCAGCACGTTTTCGTTGAGCTCAGGGAAATGATGCAGGTCGTTGGCGTTGCGACCCGCTCCGCTTGATCCGGTCACGACATGGCAAACCGGGGTTTGACCCGTAAGCAAGCCGGCTTCGGCGAGCGGCAGGAGTGCAAGGTTCATGCTGGTGGCGTTGCAGCCAGGTGCGGCGACCAGGGTGGCGCCATCGAGGTCACGCCGGTGGGCTTCCACGAGGCCGTAACGGGCCTGCAGAAGGTCTTCGGGATGCGGGTGCGGCCCGTACCACTCGGCGTACACCTCGGCATTCAGGCGGGAGTCAGCGGAAAGATCGATCACGCGCTTTCCTGCTGCCAGGGCTTGGTGCACCAAGGGCGCGGTCTGCCCGTGCGGGGTGGCCAAAAACACCACATCGGCATCTTGCATCGCGACATCGGGGGTGACGAAGGTGCCTGCCACGCCACGCAGGTGCGGCCAGACGTCCTCTAACCGTTCGCCGGCGCGCGTGCGGGAGGCCATGGCGACCCCACCGACTTCAGGGTGGGCCGACAGCCTCGCGTAAAGCTCCACACCGGCGTACCCCGCTCCGCCGATGACCGCCGCTTGGATCATGCCGGCTCTGCGGCCATTACCGCGTGCAAGATCGCCTTGTGGGCATGCAAACGATTCTCCGCCTGATCGAAGACGACGCTGCGTTCATGATGGACGGCTTCTTCGACCGTCTCCTCGCCGTAGTGTGCCGGTAGGTCGTGCATGAACACCCCCCTGGGGCTCAAATCGTTGAACCATTCAGGGGTGACCGTGAACCCACGAAATGCCGTGCGCCTGCGGTCTGCGTCCTCCTCATCACCCATGGAGATCCAGACGTCGGTATACAGGGCGTCGGCGCCTCGGGCAGCCTCGCGAGGATCACGAACAATGGTGACGTCGGCGCCTTTGGCGCGTGCCGCTGCAAGCGTTTCGGGATCAGGATCGAAGCCCTCCGGTGCGGCAATGACGAGCGACACGCCGGTGACCGCGGCCGCTTGGATGTGGCTGTTACAGACGTTGTTTCCGTCCCCCACGAACGCCAAGCGAAGACCGTCAACGCTCCCGAACGTTTCCATGAGGGTCAGGTAGTCGGCCGTTAGCTGGCACGGGTGATAGCGGTCTGAGAGACCGTTGATGACCGGCACGCTGGCGTGTTCGGCGAGTTCGTGTAGGGTTCCGTGACCGTACGTGCGGGCCATCACCCCGTCCACCCAACGTTCTAGGTTTTTGGCGACGTCACGAATCGACTCGCGGACGCCGACACCGATAAAGTTCTGCGACAGCAGCACCGAATGGCCACCCAGTTGGAACATGGCAATGTCAAACGTTGACCGTGTCCGCAACGATTGCTTTTCGAAGATCATGGCGAGGGTCTTGTGCTCAAGCGTGCGAGGGCGGTCGCCGGCCTTCCATCGGCGCTTCATGTCCAAGCCGCGCTCGAGAAGCTCGGTGAATTCCGACGCGGAGAAATCGCCTAAGGTGAGAAAATCGCGTCCCGTCAAATGCGGATGGGCGTCGTTTTCGGCCATGGAGAATCCCTTCGCACGCCGCCTGTGGGCTGGCGTGAAGCAAAACGCTACCACGTAGGAAACATCGGCCCTAACGGCCTGGCGGTTAGGCAGGCGGCGCTATTTGAAGCCAACCGAGGTACGCCCGTAGGAGAGGCTCACCCGCAAGCACGGTCAACCAAGCGCCAAACGCTAGGAAGGGGCCGAACGGCACGAGCCGGGTGCCACCCATCATGCGCAAGGCAAGACCCACGACACTGCCTGCGAGCACCGCAGCGAACAAAGTCACCCACCATCCGGACGGTCCCACGATCAGCCCGATCAAGGCGGCCAGTTTGACGTCACCGAAGCCCATGGCGACAGGTTCGTCGGCGGCGGGATCTTGCGCGTCTGGAGTGGCGTTGTCCTGGTCATGTTCTGGGCCTGTGTGACGGTCCCGCCACCACCAGTACACGCCGCCAACCAGCGCGGCGGTGCCGGCACCCGCCAAAAGTCCGTGCACGCTGGCTTGCAAGCCCACCCCGATCGGTGCCACCAAGAAGGCGACCGGCAGGGTGGCGTAAAGCAACGGTTCCGGCAGTCTTGGGTGCGCGGGATGAACGCGTTTGATGAGCGCCTGCAAACCTGCCACCGCTAGGCCAGCGACGGCACCAAGAAATGCCCCGGCGAATGCGGCGGTGTTCACCTCGTCAAAGCCGATAGGACGAAGCCGGTCGTTGGTGTCACGAAACCGGCGTAGGGCCAGACCGCCGATTCGGTTCACGAGCACAATGGAGCCTGCCGCCCAGACCATGCCTGTAAGCGACGCCAGCCAAGGGCCGCCAAACACCACGGGTCCAATCCCCAGCGCGCCGGCGAGGGTGGCGGTGGCCGCTGTGCCACCCAGGGTGAGAACGTCGGGCAGTTCGAGCGTGTCGAGATCGATGATGGCGGCGGCGTACAGCACGGACGCCCAGAGGGTGAGCACGGCAAACGTGGCGGCGTCGGCGTGCACGAACGACCAGACGGCCAAGGACGCCACGATCACGCCAAAAATCACCTCCACCACCAGCAGCCTCGCGGGTAGTGGCACCCGGCAGTGGCGACAGCGCCCGCCGAACGCGAGAAAACTCACGATGGGAATGAGGTCCAAAGGCTGAAGGGTGGTGTCACACGCATCACAGCGCGAGCGAGGCGCTACCACGGAGCGTCCTTTGGGGAGGCGGTCGGCCACCAAACCCAAAAAACTGGCCAAGGTCGCACCGAGTACGAAGCCTGCCAAGGTCACCCAAACCGCCAACGACATGCCGCGGCATCGTACCGCCAACGGCGGACCGGTTCTCGGCGCTGGCTGCGCACTCCGTGGTGTGGGTGGTACCGTCGGACCGTGATGAAACGCATTGCAGCCCCCCTTACGTTCGTTGTTGTCCTGCTTGTCGCCATTGCGGGCCAGGCGTCCGCCCAAGTCTCGCTCGCCTTTGTGGACACGCAAGCGCTGATTCGTGCGCACCCAGCGCAAGCGGAGATCGATCGCCTGACGCAATCGTTGGACGGCGAACTTCAAGAGCTGCTGCAGCAGCGTCAAGACCTGCTCGGTCAGGCGCAAAACGGTCAGCTGTCCGCCGAACAGCAAGAGCTACTGCAGGCCCTGTCGGTGACGATCGAGACACGCCGTAACGAAGGCGTGCAGGCGATCCGAGACGCAGCCGCGCCTGCCGAACAGGCCGCCAACGTCATCATCGAAGGCTTGGCCGCCGACCAGGGTTACGACCTGGTACTGGATATCGGTTCGGCTTCAGGCTTGGTGGTGTTCGCCGCCGACGACGTGCCCGATCTGACCGACCAAGCTGTTGAGCGTATGCAAACGGAGTACGGCTCGCCTTAAGCGTCGTCTTCGTTGTTGTTGTGTTGTAGCGCCGTCAGCCACGCCCGCTCGTCGGGCGTGAGCTTTTTGGGGTCGATCAGGTCCGGCCGGACCTTGGCGGTGCGTTCAAGCGCTGTGCGCCGACGCCACTGCGCCACATTGGCGTGATGGCCTGACGTGAGCACATCAGGGACCGCTTCCCCCTCAAAGACGGCAGGGCGTGTGTACTGCGGGTGGTCCAGCAGACCCGTTGAAAACGAGTCGTGACGGTGGCTGTCCTCATCACCCAACACGCCTGGAAGCAGGCGCGCCACAGCCTCAAGGACCACGAGCGCGGGGAGTTCCCCGCCCATCAAGACGTAATCACCAATCGATAAGTGCCGGTCGAAACGGCTTTCGGCGCGCGCATCAAACCCCTCGTACCGACCGGCAACCAGGCAGATGTGGGTTTGCGTGGCGAGGTCCTCCATGGTGCGTTGCGTGGCGCGTTCACCTGCCGGCGTGAGCAGCACCGTTTCATTGGGGGGTGGTTCGTCTTGGGTGACTTCGTTGAGCGCTGCGGTCACCACATCCGGTCGGATCACCATGCCAGCGCCACCACCGTAAGGCGCGTCGTCAACCCGGCCGCTGGCGTTGCCTGCAAAGCGTCTTAAATCGCGTATCTGAACGGTTAGCTTGCCCTCGTGGATCGCTCGCGCCAAGATCGCCTCTTGGAGGTACGGCTCAACGAGATTCGGAAAGAGCGTGTAGATCGTGACGATCATGACGGCAGCAGCCCTTCAGGTGGGTCTTCCAGGTGCAGCCCATCGGGGCGCCAGTGTACGTAAGGCGCGACGGCCGGGACGAGGATACGTCCGACCGTCTCCGTGTCAACCTCGACCAGGGGACTCGCGTCGCTTCCAAGCAAGCGGACAATCTCACCGAACGGCTGGCCGTTCAAGATGACCGGCATGCCTTCCGGGTCTGGTTGCACATCCTCGTCCGCAACCACCGCGTACACAGAGTGGTGCAGCAGCATGCGGGCGTGGTCGGCATCCCGGACGCGGTCAACCTGCACCACCGCAAACGAGGCGCGGGGTTCCAATGTCTCAATCACGGCTTCACCGAGGCCGTCGAGCCACACCGGGTCGCCTGGCGCGAGACGTTCAACGTTCAGACCGTCAGCCTGAAGGCGAAACCCACCCTTGAGGCCGTGGGCTTTACCAACACGGCCCACCGGAACGAAACCGTCCGGTGGGCCTTTTGGGTTGCGGTTCAATGAGGTCAATCCGCGAGGTTGATATCGATTCGTTCACGGCCGTCTGCCGCTGCGCGAGCAAGCGTGCGGATGGCGTTGATAATGCGGCCGTTCCGGCCGATGATGCGCCCGGCGTCACCTTCTCCGCAAGCGATATCAATCCTCAGACCGCTATCGGAGCGATGGGCTTCAACCGTCAAAGCATCAGGATCTTCGACCAGGTTTTGCACCACGAAAGTGACGAGTTCAAGCGTCATGACAGGCCGTGTTTAGCTGCCGGCAGCCACGCGCTGCGTGTAGGCGTTGCGACGCTTGGCTTGGACGGCGGGAACCTCCACGCCAGCCTGCTGGAACAAGCGCACGACCGTATCGGTCGGTTGGGCGCCAACGCTCAACCAGTGCTGCGCGCGTTCCGTGTTGACTTTGAGCGGCTCTTCGGTCGTGTCGCGGGGGTCGTAGTAACCCAGTTGTTCAATGTAGTCAGCCGAACGCTTCTTGCGGGCGTCGGTCACCACCACGCGATAGTGCGGGTTGCGTTTTGAACCCATGCGCATCAGACGAATCTTCACCATTTCGGTCGTTCCTTCCCCGGGCCGCAACCTCGGCCGTGAGCGGCAATCAAGTTAAGGCGCCACAACATGACGTGGCAGCAGTGGGACAGATTAGCACGAAACGCGCAGCGTAGGCAACGACCTCAGCGTCCGCCCACGCCTGGCGGTAAGCCCATCCCCCCACGCCGGCCTTTGCCCATTCGCTTCATCATTTTCTTCATCTGGTCGTAGTTCTTCACCAAACGGTTAACGTCCTGCACCTGGGTGCCAGACCCGGCCGCAATCCGCTTGCGTCGGCTGGCATCAAGCAGTTTCGGCATCGTGCGCTCTTTCTCCGTCATGCTGGACAGGATGGCTTCCATCCGACCGATTTCTTTCTCATCCACCGACGCACCCTCAGGCAGCATCTTGTTCGCCCCGGGGATCATGCTGAGCACCTCACCAAAGGACCCCAGCTTCTTGAGCTGCCGCATTTGGTTCAGCATGTCCTGCAAGGTGAAATCTTGTGGCGTACGTCCGGCAGCCGCTCCTTCGGACTCCTCAGCTTCAAGCGCCTCGGCCTTCTCGATCAGGGTCAGCACGTCACCCATACCGAGAATGCGGTCAGCCGCCCGGTCGGGACGGAACGGCTCAAGGCCATCCAGGCGTTCACTGGTTCCTGCGAACACGATCGGTTTACCGGTCACATGTTTGGCCGATAACGCCGCGCCACCCCGCGCATCACCGTCCGTCTTGCTGAGGACCAACCCGCTGACACCCACGCGTTCGTCGAACGTTTGCGCAACAGGGAGTGACTGTTGCCCCGTCATCGCATCGATCACCAGCAGGCGTTCGGTTGGACCCACGGCCTGCGACAATGCAGCCAGCTCATCCATCAAAGCCTCGTCAACCTGCAAGCGTCCGGCGGTGTCCACAATCACCAAATCCCGAAAATCATCCGCCAACCAAGCGCGAAGCCGCTGCGCGGTGGTCTCGGGCGCCTCACCATCAGCCACCTTCAGAATCGGAACGCCGACCTGACCTGCAAGCACCTCAAGCTGGTCTCGCGCGGCCGGCCGTTGGGTGTCGGCAGCCACGAGAAGCGGCCGACGTCCTTTCGATTTGTAGTGGTAGGCAAGCTTGCCGGCGGTGGTGGTTTTACCTGCCCCTTGAAGCCCCATGAGCAGCCACACGTTGCCGTCGTTGGCAAGTTCAGGCACCGACGCATCCCTGCCCAGGACCTCGCGCAACTCGTCGCGCACGTGCCCAATCACCCGCTGGTCCGGCGTGAGGCTGAGTAGCGTGTCGCTCCCGACCGCGCGTTCCTGTACCGCTTGCGTGAAGGCTCGCGCCACATCGACATGCACGTCGGCTTCCAGCAGCGCAATACGCACTTCGCGCAGCGCTTGTTTTACGTCGCTTTCGGTCAGCTTGCCGCGCCCTTTCAGGCTGGCGGCAATCGACTGTAGGCGTTCGCCTAAGGCTTCAAACAAGGGACATCCTCCGAACGCGAGGGTAGCCAAGCGCCACCCAACCGTCAAGATGGCTTTGCTACAGTCCAATTAGGTAGCCATGACCCTCGCAGACCGCACCATCACCCGCCAGCGACGCCCGCGTGGGGGGCCTTTGGCCGTCATCATCATGGTGTGCATGCTGACCCAGACGGTGGCTGCGCAATCGGCTGAGCTGACGGCTGCTACCGAAGCGTTCGAGCGTGCCCAACAAAGTCAGGTGGACGCCACGCCGGATGTTCCCGTCTGGTCGGTCGCCATTGAGGCAGCCGAACTCGCTGTGGCGGAGGCCACCACGCCTCAGGCGCAAGCGGCGGCCTTGCGGCAGCTTGCCCGTACGCTCCAAGCGGTCTCCTGGTGGGTGCGGGCCAACGTCACGTGGACCCAACTTGAAGACCAACAGGGTGGCCTAACGGCAGACGAACGCGCCGCACGCGCCGAGGTGCGCACCCAACTGGCTTACGCCCGGTTTGAAGAGGATGATCTGCCTGCCGCGCGAACGTTCATCGAGCAAGCCTTGGCTGACGCGCCCACCCTTCTCACCGCGCGGCGTTTGCAGGCCCGTCTTGATCTCGAGCAAGATCGGCGCACCGACGCCTTGCGGCGCCTGCAGGCACTGGCCCGCGAGTTTCCAGATGACCGCGAGATCGCCCATGCGCTCGGTGTCGTTCAAGAACGCGAACGGTGGGGCCTTGAGGCCAGCGAGGCGTACCGGCATGCCCTCGCCTTGGGTGCGGACGGTGATTGGACGGCAGCCGAACAGGCTTTTATGACCGCCGCCACGGCCGCTGCGGACTGGGGCGCGCCGGCGGCAGGTGTCGTCGAAGCGGCACTGCAGGCGGGCGATACCGATGCCGCTGTCACGCACGTCGCGAACCTTGAGCAACGCTTCCCAAACCACCCAGCGTTGCGACGCTTGAAACAAACGGTCAGGCACGCGACGGAGGTAGGTACTCAAGCTGCGCTGGCGTACCAAGCAGCCCTCGAGGAGTACGATGCAGGCAACGTAGGAGGGGCCATTGAACGCTTGACCCTCCTCGCTGGTGAGCAACCGTCATGGGCAGCTCCGTGGGCGCAAGTCGGTCAGATCCACTTCAACCGCAGTGCCTGGCAGGACGCAGCCGACGCCTTTGAACGCGCCTTGCAGCGCGCGCCAGGTGACGCCACCTTGACGTTCTTCGCCGAACAATCCCGCATGCTGGCCGGGCCCAACCGGCCGTAAGCCCACCGACCCAAGGAGACCGCATGATTCCCTACGAACGACGCACGCGTGAGGACGGTACCGAGGTCCTTGAAACGAACCTGCCCGGCACCATGCTGACGCGTTTCCCCATCCTCAACAAAGAATCCGCCTTCACCGCCGAAGAACGCGATGCGTTCAACTTGCACGGCCTGCTACCCCCGCACATCTCCACCCTCGAAGAACAGGTCACCCGAGCTGAAGACAACCTCCGCGGCTTCACCACCGATCTGGACAAGCACGTCTTCCTACGGGTCCTGCAGGACCGCAACGAGGTCGTCTTCTACGCGCTGCTGGAGCGGCATGTTGAAGAGATCCTGCCGCTCATCTACACCCCCACCGTGGCAGAGGCTGTCGAACAGTTCAGCCGCCTCTACCGGCATCCTCGCGGCTTGGTGGTGTCCACCGAAACGATCGGCCGTGTCGACCAGCTGCTGGCGAACCTGCCTCAGCCTGACGTGAAACTCGCGGTCGCCACCGACAGCGAGGGCATCCTCGGGATCGGCGATCAAGGCTTTGGCGGCATGGCCATCTGTATTGGCAAACTGTCGCTTTACACCCTAGCTGCGGGCATCGATCCGGGCGCCACCCTTCCGATCGAGCTGGATGTAGGGACCAACCGCCAGGATTTGCTTGAAGACCCGATGTACTTAGGCGTCCGCCACCGCCGCCTCACCGGAGAAGCCTACGACGCGTTCATGGAGGACTTCGTGCGCGCGTTCGCCAAGCGCTACCCGGACGCGATCTTGCAGTGGGAAGACTTCAGCAAACAACGCGCGTTTGACCTGCTCGACCGCTACCGTGACCGCCTCCCCAGTTTTAACGATGACATCCAAGGCACCGGAGCGGTGGTGCTTTCTGGTCTGCTCGCGGCCTCGCGGTCCACACGCAGACCGTTCGCCGAACAGGTGATCGCCATTCACGGCGCGGGTGCAGGTGGTGTGGGTGTGGCGCGCCAAATCAAGTCTGGCCTGGTGCGTGCTGGGTTGAGTGAAGACGAAGCCCACCGGCGCGTGTTGGTGCATGACTCCAAAGGCCTGATCGTGCGCGGCCGTGGCGGCCTTGACGTCTACAAAGATGAAGTCGCCCAAGACCCCGACCTGGTCGCCGGTTGGTCGCTGGAAGGCGACATCCCGTCCTTGCTCGAAACGATTCATCATGCGTCTGTGACAAGCCTGGTGGGCTTATCGGGCCAGCGTGGTGCATTTGATGAGACGGTCGTGCGGGCGGTGGACGCCAACACGCCCGCACCCATTGTGTTGCCCCTTTCCAATCCCACGCACCACTCAGAAGCCCGCCCAGAGGACGTCCTGGCGTGGACGGACGGACGTGCCCTGGTCGCCACGGGAAGTCCGTTCCCTGACGTCATTCGCAACGGCCGCCGCGTGGTCATCGGTCAAGGCAACAACGCATTCATCTTCCCAGGCGTCGGTCTTGGCACGCTTGTGTCCCGGGCTGAACGGGTCACTGACGGCATGCTGTCGGCCGCGGCTGAAGCCTTGGCCGAAGCGGTGGACGCCAAACGACTCGAGCAAGGCGCGCTTTACCCGAACGTGGCGCACCTTCGTCGCGCCAGTCGTGACGTCGCCGTTGCGGTGGTCGAGCAAGCCCACGCCGAAGGTGTGGCGCGTGCCGAACGCCCGGGCGACGTGCGCGCAGCCGTCGACGCGGTGATGTGGATGCCGCGGTACGTCCCCGTGGTGCCCGCCGGTGGGGACCGGTAAGGCCTAGACGTGCGCCGCTCTGCCTGGCTTGCAGCCGTGGTCCTGATCGTCCTAGGCGCCGGGATCGCCTGGTGGTGGACGCAAGATCGCACGGCCGGTGCGGTGACCGTACAGGCGTACCTGGTGACGTCGACCGACACAGCCTTCGGTCTTGAGCCGACTCCAGTGTCCGTTCACCCGACCGACCCTGCCACGCAAGTGGCGGACCTTTTGCAGGCGTTGGCCGCAGCGGACGTGCCAGGGGCTTCGCATGAAATCCCTAGCACCGTCCTGCCGCTATCGGTCGCCCTAGAGGACGGCCTATTGACGGTTGACCTCACCCAAGATTTTGTGGCTGGTGGAGGTTCAGCGTCCATGCGCGGCCGCCTTGAACAGCTGCGATGGTCGCTTGCGAACCTACCCGGCGTGGACGCCGTCAGGCTGGCGGTTGAAGGCGAGGCTTTGACCGTCATGGGGGGTGAGGGCTTAATCGTGCAGCAGCCCTGGAGCCCACCGGAAAACGCGCGCACGCCAAACTGGTGACCGTCGCTCGCCGCCACCTCTGGAGCGCCTGTGTCGCATGTGTCCTGCTCTGGGCGTCGGTTGCGTCCGCCCAAACCGATGTGGTGCCGGGTCGTCAAGAGGTGTGGCTGGCAAGCCCCGAGGCACGCGCAGCATTATTTGACGCGGTTGCTGGGCGCGTGCAGCAAAACCACCTAAGCCGCACCACGTTGAACTGGCAGGCTTGGCAACAGGCGTACCGGCCGGGCGTGATCGCAGCAGGCGGGCAAGAGGCGCTCGACCGGGCTTTCAGGCGTGCATTTAGAGGGCTTGATGACGACCACTCACGCTGGCTCGGGCGTCGCGCGGACACACGGGTTGCGTCAACGGCGCAGGCAAACGTGGGGCCGCAGGCAGTTAATCAACGCCTTGGTGCCGGCACGGCCGTCCTTCCAGGCTTAGGGCTCCTGATCGAACGGCCGTACGCGGGTGGCCTGGCAAGCAACGCCGGATTGCACCGCGGCGATGTGCTGGTCAACCTCGGCGGCCAGGCCTTGGGAGCCCTGCCCGCACACGAGCTGCTGAACGTCACGGCCCAACGGCTGCAGAGACCGGCGGTCCTGGCGGTGGTCCTCAGGCGCGGCGTCGCCAAGCCTGTCGTGTTGCAGCCGCCCTTGCACCGCGGAGCCAGCGCGCCACAGAGGCCCTACGCGCAAGCGATCCCAGGTCGCCACGCCGTCCGGCTGTGGATCCCGACCTTCGAGCCTGGCACCGCGACAGCGGTTGCACGCGTTCTTGAGGCGGTCCCAGCCGACGCGTCAACCGCGTTACTCCTCGATCTGCG
>CAJXNS010000002.1 GCA_913057165.1 uncultured Trueperaceae bacterium | reverse complement strand
GCATCGGTGCCACGCACAGCGTGGTGTTTGGCGGCTTCAGTGCCAACGCGCTGGCGGACCGTATTAACGACGCGCAAGCCAAAGCGGTCGTGACGGCCGACGGTGGCTTTCGGCGCGGCAAGGTCTTGCCGCTCAAACCGGCGGTGGATGACGCGCTTGCTGAATGCCCGACCGTGGACACCGTGATCGTGGCGCGCCGTGCCGACAACGACGTGAACATGGAGCCCAACCGCGATTTTTGGCTTCACGACCTGGTGCGGCACGCGTCCAGCGAGTGTCCAGCCGAACCGTTGGATGCCGAGCACCCGTCGTTCATCCTTTACACGTCCGGTTCGACCGGCACACCGAAAGGTGTGCTGCACAGTACCGGCGGCTATCAGACGTACACCTACCTGACCAGCAAGTACGTGTTTGACCTGCAGGAGAACGACGTGTACTGGTGCACCGCCGACGTGGGTTGGATTACCGGCCACAGCTACATCGCGTACGGGCCGATGCTGAACGGGGCGACACAAGTGATGTACGAAGGGGCGCCAACGTTCCCAGATGCCGCCCGCCTATGGGAGATGGTGGAGCGTTACCGCGTGTCGGTTTTCTACACCGCGCCAACCGCGATTCGGGCGTTCATGAAGGTCGGCGATGCGTTCCCTGAGCGGCACGACCTTTCGTCGCTGCGCCTCCTCGGTACGGTTGGAGAGCCGATCAACCCTGAAGCGTGGATGTGGTACCGCCGCGTGATCGGTGGCGACCGCTGCCCAATCGTGGATACCTGGTGGCAGACCGAAACGGGCGGCATCATGCTGACCACCCTGCCAGGCGTGCATGACGCCAAACCCGGTGCGGCAGGCGTGCCGTTCTTTGGGGTTGAGCCTGAAATCGTTGATTCCGACGGTCAACCCGTCCCGACGGGTGAAGGGGGTTACTTGACCCTGAAGCGCGCGTGGCCGTCGATGCTGAGGACCGTCTACGGCAACGATGAACGCTACCGCGCAGCGTACTGGGAGGAAATCCCAGGCCGTTACTTCGCGGGGGATGGCGCCCGCATGGATGAGGACGGCTACGTCTGGATCATGGGCCGGGTGGATGACGTGATGAACGTGTCCGGGCACCGCTTAAGCACGATGGAGATCGAGTCGGCCCTCGTGGCCCACGAGGCGGTGGCGGAGGCGGCCGTGGTGGGCCGCCCTGACGACCTGAAAGGCCAAGCCGTCGTCGCATTCGTCACGCTCGAAGGACAACAGGAAGAGAGCGAAGACTTGCGCGAAACGTTACGGCAGCATGTCGCCAAAGAGATTGGTGCCATTGCCCGGCCGGACTCGCTGCAGTTTGCAGACGCCCTCCCTAAAACCAGGAGTGGCAAGATCATGCGCCGGCTTTTGCGCAACATCGCTGCAGGCCAGGACGTCACCGGTGACGTGAGCACGCTGGAGGACCGGTCGGTCATCGACCGTTTGCTGCGCGGAGAGTGAGCGTTTCAGGCGCGACGTTGTTCACGGCGCGCCTGCCAGGCAGCCAGTGCACGCTTGGGCTTGAGCTCAGCAACCAGCATGGCTGCGAACACGATGCCTGCCCCAATCCAACCGGCAGCCGTCAGCCGCTCACCAAGCAGTAGGTACGCCAGGAGTGCTGCAAAGACAGGTTCAAGCACAAAAATCAGCGCCGCTAAGTACGGGGGAACCACCCGCTGGGCGTTGACCTGCACGACGGCGATCACCGCGGTGGCGACCACGGCGAGGTACACGACGGCCGACCATTCGGTCCAACCGAACGTGGTGATCACGCCGGCTTGCGGTGCGGCCCACACCCACGCCAAGACGGCCATCGGCAGATGCTGCATGCCCGCAAGCGCCAGGGCTGAACCGGAGCGGGCGACCGAACCCAGGTAGGTGATGTGCAGCGCGTAACTCAGTGCGGTGAGCAGCACCCACGCATCACCGACGTTAGGGCCTACCAGGCCGCTTCCTTGTAATGTCAAAAGCGCCAAACCGCCGGTGGCCAGCGCGGTCGCCCACCAGGCCCGGCCAGGCACGGCGTACTTAAAAGCCACCGCAGACACGATCGGGGTCAGCACCACCGACAGTCCCGTAATGAATGCGGCTTTGCTGGCGGTGGTGGTGTTCAGTCCAAGGGTTTGGGAGCCGTACGCCACGAAGGCGATCAGTCCCAGGATCAAGGCTGGCTTGACGACGCGGCGATCGAAAGGCACCCAAATAAACGCGAGGGCGGTCAGGCTGAACCGTAACGCCAAGAGCACCGGCACGGGCATGGTCTCAAGAGCGTCTTTGATCACCACGAAGGTGGTGCCCCAAATTAAGGTCACCCCGACGAGTGCGAAGACGGCCAGGCGAAACGGCATCGGCAGAGTGTCTCACGCCTAAGCGCATCACATGACGTGGTCGGCAACGCCGCTTTCGGCGCGCGGGTAGGATGTCGCCCATGCATCCGTACCGCATTGGTTTTGGTGAAGACGCCCACCGCCTACAGTCCGGCGTTCCGCTCATGCTTGGCGGCATGGAGATCCCCGACAGTCCCCACGGCTCCACGGCGCATAGCGATGGCGATGTCCTGCTGCACGCGCTATCGGACGCGCTTCTTGCAGCGTTTGGCTTGGGCGATATTGGGCAGTACTTCCCGCCAAGCAACCCAAACTACGAGAACCTGGCAAGCCAAGTCATCTTGCAGACGGTGCAAGCCCGCATCGGCGATCAGGTCGGCCGCACGGAGGTGGTAAACGTTGCCGGCGTGGTGACGCTTGACCGTCCGAAGTTGGGTCCTTACCGCGTCAGCATGCAGCGAACGCTTGCTGAACTGCTTGAAACGGAACCCAGCCATGTGGGATTGAGTTTCAAGACGAGCGAGGGACTGGCCACCCGCCACGTACAAGCGCGCGTCACGGTGCTCATGCACGCGCCAGACTTGGCGTCCTAGCCTCCCTCAATCACGTTCGACAGCAAAGCGGCCGCCCTGACGGGCGGCCGCTTGTCATGGTCAAGGATTTGCTCTAGGCGTTTGGGGTGACGACCACCCGTCCGTCTTCCACGGCGGTGGCGTAGCAGGCGAGCGGCTTGATGGCCGGGAGGGTCGCCTTTCCGGACCGCAAGTCAAACGTCGCCCCGTGGTAGATGCAGCGGATCTTGCCGTCCTCAAGCTCGCCGTCATGAAGGGGTTTCTTGGCGTGGGTGCAACGGTCAGGGACAGCAAAAAACTCGCCATCTTGATGCACCACCACAAGCTCATGCCCGTCAACTTCCACGCGGGTGAGGGACCCTTCCTCGAAGCTATCCACCGGCCCGACGTCCAAGCGCGCGCCGCTCACAGCTTCTCTTTCACGCCGGGCACACCCAGCTTGGCTTGCACAACACGCTCGACATACTCAGCGGCCTTCGGCAGGGTCACGCGGCTCATCACTTCGTACAAAAAGCCGGTCACGAGCAGGTGTTCAGCCACTTCCGGCTGCATACCGCGACTCATCAGATAGAAGCGTTGATCCTCAGGTACGGGACCGGTGGTGCTGCCGTGTGAGCAACGGACGTCGTTCGCGCCGATCTCAAGCTGCGGGATGCTGACGGCTTCGGAATCTTCATCAAGCAGCAGGTTGCGGTTGGTTTGGTAGGCATCGGTCTTCTGGGCGCCTTCGTCCACCACGATCACACCGGAGTACACCGCATGGCTGGCGTCCCGCAACGCGCCTTTGAAGAGCACGTCGCTAAACGCGTGGTCGGCCTCGTGGTGCTGCAGGGTGTACTGGTTGTAGTGCTGCCCTTGGTCCGCAAAGTACAGGCCGAGCATCTCGCTTTCGGAGCCTGGGCCTTGCATGTGGCTTTCGACCTCCACCCGGGCGGCGTCACCGCCAAGGCTGACCGTCAGCGATTCCAGGCGTGCGTCGCGTGCCAAGCGGGCGTGCATTTTGCCCATGTGCGCCACGTTGCGGCCCCAGTTCTGGAGGCTTAAGTAACGCGCTTTGGCACCCTGCTTGAGCACAATCTCGGTGACCGAACCGTGAAACAGGTGGCCGTCGAACGGCTCGCTGGTGTACTCGTCAAGGAAGGTGACCTTGGCGTTCTCATCGGCAATGATCAGCGTCCGACCGGCCGACAGGCCGCCTCGGTCTGCGGTGGTGAACGTCCCTAGCGGAAGCTCAACCTCAATGCCGGCAGGCACGTACACGAACGTGCCGTTCTGCCACAACGCCGCGTTGAGCGCGTGGTACTTGCCAGACTTGGCATCCACGACGCTGTACAGGTGCTCGCGGACCAGTGCTTCATGCTCACGCACGGCGGTGTTGAGATCTTCAAACACGACGCCTTGCTCTTCGAGCTTGCGGACCGTCTCGATCGTCCGGCCGTTCTTGTTGACGAGAATGCCTTCGGCGTCGGAGTCACGCATGCGCATGGCGATGCGGTCACCGACGGTGGCGTCGGCCGGTCCATCGGTCGGCTCAAGGCCGTCGATGGAAAAGCGTTTGAGTTGCGTGTAACGCCAATCTTCATCGCGTTCGGTCGGCCAGGCCGTGGCGTCGAACGTCCTGAGGGCCGCCCGGCGTTCTTCGGCAAGCCATGCCGGTTCTTGGAGGCGCTCGGTGAGCGCCTCCACAGCGGCCGCACTGACGGCAGGATTGTCGGTCAGGGTTGCCACCTCAGCCGACGCTGCCTTCCATCTCGAGCTCAATCAGGCGGTTCAGTTCGACGGCGTACTCGAGTGGCAGTTCCTTAGCAACGGGCTCAAGGAAACCGCGCACGATGAGGGCCATCGCTTCATCCTCTTCAATCCCGCGCGACTGCAGGTAGAAGATTTGCTCCTCGTTGAGTTTGGAGACGGTGGCTTCGTGACCAATGTGCGCCGTCTTTTCGTTGATCTCGATGTACGGGTAGGTGTTGGTTTTGCTGGTTTCATCCAGCAGCAGCGCGTCACATTCCACGTTGGACTTGGCGTTGGTCGCGCCCTCGTGAATTTGGACGAGTCCGCGGTAGCTGCTGCAGCCTTCGCCTTTCGAGATCGATTTGGACACGATGCTGCTTGAGGTGTTCGGGGCCGCATGGACGACCTTGCCACCCGCATCTTGATGCTGACCGTCACCGGCGAACGCGATCGACATAATTTCGCCGTAAGCGCCGTTGCCGACGAGGTAGCAGCTGGGGTACTTCATGGTGACCTTCGAGCCCAGGTTGCCGTCGAGCCAACCCATGCTGGCTTGTTCGTGCACGATGGCGCGCTGGGTGACGAGGTTGTAGACGTTGTGCGACCAGTTTTGGATCGTCGAGTAGCGCACATCGGAGCGTTCCTTCGCGATGATTTCGATGACCCCGCTGTGGAAGCTGTCGCTGTTGTACGTCGGTGCGGTGCACCCTTCGATGTAATGCATTTTGGCGCCCGGTTCGGCGATGATGAGCGTCCGCTCGAACTGGCCAATATTCTGCGCGTTGAGCAGGAAGTACGCCTGCAGTGGCACGTCAACCTCAACGCCGGCTGGGATGTAGACGAACGACCCGCCCGACCAGACGGCGCTGTTGACCGCCGCGTAGTAGTTGTCTTCAGGCGGCACGACGGTGGCGAAGTGCTCCTTGAAGATTTCTGGGTGTTCCTTGAGGCCGGTGTCGGTGTCGAGGAAGATCACGCCTTGCTTTTCCCACTCCTCTTTGAGGCTGTGGTAGACCATTTCGCTTTCGTACTGGGCGCCCACGCCTGCCAGCACCTTCTGTTCGGCTTCGGGAATACCCAGTCGGCGGTAGGTCTCGCGCACCTCTTCAGGAATGTCTTCCCAGCTGTTGGTGGTGCCTTGCTGTTCTTGCGGACGCACGTAGAAGTAGATGTCGTCAAAGTTCAGGCCTGAGAGGTCAGGACCCCACTTGGGTGGTCCTTTACGCTCCGCAATTTCAAGGGCGCGCAGCCGGAAGTCCAGCATCCACTGCGGTTCTTCCTTGAAGGCGGAGATCTTTTCAATAACTTCCTTGTTGAGGCCCTTCTCGCTCTTGTAGAAGTAGCTCTCAGACAGCTGGAAGTCGTACTGCTTTTCGTGCTGCATGCCGGTCAGCTTGTCGGCATCGGGATGTGGCATCGGGGCGTCTGCCATCGGTTACCTCCTAACCCACGCTCGGGTGGGACGGGAACTTGGGGTGTTGCGGCGCGCGCGGTTCACGCGCCAGCTGCGACGGTGTCTTTGATCCAGTCGTAGCCTTTTTGGTCGAGCTCCATGGCGAGCTCCTTTTCGCCGGTGGTGATCACACGACCTTCGGACATGACGTGCACCTTGTCGGGCACGATGTGGTTCAGCAGGCGCTGATAGTGCGTGATGACCAGCGCACCGAAGTTCTCGCCGCGCGCGGCGTTGACGCCTTGCGAGACGGTCTTCAGGGCGTCCACGTCAAGGCCTGAGTCGGTCTCATCAAGGATGGCGTACTTCGGTTCAAGGACGAGCAGCTGCAGGATTTCACTGCGTTTCTTTTCACCGCCCGAAAAACCTTCGTGCAGGTTTCGTTCGATGATCGAATCATCCCAATCGAGTTCTTTGACGGCGTTTTGCAGTTTCTCGTAGAACTCCATCACACCGATCTCGTCGTCTTCATCGCGTCGGGCGTTGATGGCCAAACGCAAGAAGTTAGCGATGGACACGCCTGGCACCTCAACGGGGTACTGGAACGCCAAGTAGAGACCGGCGCGGGCCCGCTCATCGGGCTCCATTTCGAGGACGCTTTCACCGTCAACGAGGATGTCCCCGTCGGTAATTTCGTAGCTGGGGTCGCCGGCCATGACTTTGGCGAGGGTTGACTTCCCGCTGCCGTTCTGTCCCATCAAGGCGTGCACTTCGCCCGCAGGGACGATCAGGTCCACCCCTTTAAGGATGTCAGCGCCACCCGCGATGCGGGCGTGCAGGTTACGAATCTCTAAACGGTTTTCACTCATGTGAACTCCTCGTGCTCGGATGTGGTGTCCGAATGCCGTCCGAGCGCGCAAGGCATTCCTCGGACTCATTCCGAAAACGAGTGTAGCAACCGTGCGGCGGCTTACGGAGTCGCGCGCGACACCGGCCGTGCGTTCAACCGTTGGACTCCCAAACCTGTCCCGGTTTCATCACCACGCACCGAGCATCTGTGCGCTCATGCACGTCCGCTTGAAACAACGCAGGATCCTGCTCGATCGCAGGGAACGTCCCGAAATGGATCGGAACGACATGCTTCGGATCGAGCAGCCGCACGGCCTCAACAGCGTCGTTGGGACCCATCGTGTAGCGGTCGCCAATCGGCACGAAGGCCACATCAATCCCGTGGCGCTGCAGAAGCCCCAAATCGGAGAATAGGGCGGTGTCGCCTGCGTGGTAGAGCGTGAGGTGTTCACCTTCAATGAGGAGACCGCCGGGCATGCCGGCGTACGTGCCGTCCGGCAGGCTGCTTGAGTGCCAGGCGGGATGAAGTGACACGCGGCCGAACGGCAACGTGACGCCGCCCCCCATGTTGATTCCGATGGTGTTGGCAACGCCTTGCCCGGCGAGCCACTCGGCCAGCTCAACCGCCGCGACGACCGTCGCGTCGTGCCGCGTGGCGAGTTCGACTGTGTCACCCAAGTGATCGCCGTGCCCGTGCGTGAGGAGGATGTGCGTGGGGTGCAAGTCGGTTGCGTCGACGGGGGCGTGCGGGTTGCCGGTGATAAACGGGTCGATAAGCGCCCGTGCGCCGGCGTGCTCCACTTCAACAGCAGCGTGACCTAAATAGCGGACCTTCATGCATCAACCTCCTTGCAGCGATGTGTGGGGACGCTACCGCGGCACCCCGTGGACGCGTGGCCCATGCGGCACACGCCAGTGGCCACAACACGGCCAGCGGGGCGTTATAGTTCAGGGAAACCTTTAACGCGGTCCTGCGAGGCCGAGAAGGGACAGTGTCATGAAGCCATCGTTCATCCAACCGACGTCTGCCGGCCGCCCTCGGGCGGTTTTTTTGGGTGGGTACGCCCCATGAGTGACCCGAAGGCAACCCTATTCACCGCCGATGAGATCGGTCGCGCGCTGACGCGTATCGCCCACGAGATCATCGAACGCAATAAAGGCTCGGAGCGCTTGGCGTTGGTCGGTGTCCACACGCGAGGTGTTCCGATCGCCGAGCGTCTCGCGGCACGCATTGCTGACATTGAAGGTCGGGAGCCAGCGTTCGGCAAGTTGGACATCACCCTCTACCGGGACGACCTAACCGAAATTGCGTTACAGCCGGTGGTGAAACGCACCGAAGTACCGTTTGACGTGAGCGGCATGAACGTCGTGCTGTGCGACGACGTGCTCTACACCGGACGTACCGCGCGTGCCGCACTCGACGCGCTGGTGGACATGGGCCGACCCAACGTCATCCAGTACGCCGTGCTCATCGACCGCGGTCACCGCGAGCTTCCCATCCGTGCGGATTATGTCGGCAAGAACGTACCGACCCGGCGTGATGAGGTCGTCAAGGTGCGCCTGACGGAGTCTGACGGTGCCGATGAGGTCCTGCTGGTCGACCGGAAGGACGCGTTGTGAGCGAACCTCAAGGCTCGAAACTCATTCGTACGTTGCTTGATTTCGATCGCTTTACCGCCGACGACGTACGGGCGATCTTGAACACGACCGACGTCATGGCGCAAGTTCTTGAACGCCCGGTGAAGAAAGTGCCGGCGCTTCAAGGCTTCACGGTCGCCACGTTGTTCTACGAGGACTCGACACGTACCCGCCTGAGTTTCGAACGGGCGGCGCGCGCCCAGTCGGCTGACGTCATGACGTTCAGCAAAGGTGGCTCGTCGGTCTCGAAAGGCGAATCGCTGCGTGACACCGTCGCGACGCTGGAGGCGTTGGCGGTGGATGCGTTCGTGGTCAGGCACCCTTCAGCAGGCGCTGCCCATCAGGTGGCCAGCTGGACGGACAAGGCGGTCATCAACGCCGGCGATGGCCGGCGGGCACACCCGACGCAGGCCCTGTTGGACGTGGCGACGTATGAGCGTTCCGTGGACGCGCCGGTTGAAGGCCGCAAGCTGGTGATTGTCGGGGACGTGGCCCACTCACGCGTGGCGCGCAGCAACGCGGCGTTGTGGCGGCTGCTGGGGGCGGATGTGACCGTATGTGGCCCGCCGACCCTCATGCCGCAACACGGTGGGTTGCCGGAAGGGGTGACGGTCGAAACACGTTTGGACCGCGCCTTAGACGGTGCGCACGCCGTGATGGCGTTGCGCTTGCAGCAGGAACGCATGCACGAGGCGCGCTTCGCGTCGCCTGCTGCTTACGCTGAGCAGTACCAAATCACCGAAGCCCGCCTGGCGGGCGCCCAAGACGATGTGAAGGTCCTCCACCCTGGACCGATGAACCGCGGCGTTGAAATTGACGGCCGGCTCGCGGACGGTCCGCAGTCGCTGGTGACGCAGCAGGTCGCCATGGGGCTACCGGTCCGCATGGCGGTGCTCTACCACCTGCTTGTCGGCAAAGGAGGATCGGCATGACGACCCAACCGTTACGTACCGCCATTCGTGGCGTGCATGTCATGAACGGCACAGAGGACCTTGGTGTGCGAACCGCTGTGTTGAGCGACGGACGCATTGAAGGTTATGACCTGGACGGGCCGTTTGACGTCGAGGTTGATGGCTCCGGCCTGGTCCTTACGAACGCGTTTATCGATCCGCACGTCCACCTGCGTGAACCTGGCTTTGAAGTCAAGGAAGACCTCGCGTCCGGCTTGCGTGCCGCAGCCGCAGGTGGCTTCGGCACGGTCGTATCCATGGCCAATACCGACCCTGTGATCGACAACCCGGAGCAGGTCCGTGGCTTGCTTGAGAAAGCCGCCGACATTCCCGGGGCGCGCCTGCGACCGGCGGCGTCGCTGACGTTCGGACTGAAGGGCGAACGGTTGACGGACGCGGCGGCGTTACAGGAGGCCGGCGCGGTCATGCTGACCGATGACGGCATCCCTGTCGCCGACTCAGACGTCATGCGGCGTGCCTGCGAGTGGGCGGCGGACCTCGGCTTGGTGGTGCAAACCCATTCAGAGGACCCGTCGCTTCGCGGTGCAGGCGTGATGAACGAAGGCGCCGTCAGCGAACGGCTTGGCTTGCCCGGAAACCCACGTGAAGCCGAAGCGGTCATGGTCTTCCGCGACTGCCAGATTGCGGCGATGACCGGTGCCCGGGTGCACATCGCGCATGTGACCTGCCGTCAGGCCTTGGATGTGGTGCGTTGGTTTAAGGCGCAGGGGGCTCCGGTGACGTGCGAAGTCACCCCGCAACACCTGACGTTGACGGACGAGGCGCTCGCGGCGTTTGACCCGATGGTGAAGGTCGCTCCCCCGCTGCGCACCGCAGGCGACGTTGAGGCGCTCACCGAAGCGTTCGTGGCGGGCGAGGTGGACTGTATCGGTACCGACCACGCCCCGCACACGCTGGATGAAAAACGCCAAGACATGCTGAGCGCTCCGTTTGGCATCGCCAATATCGAAGTGGCCTTTCCGCTGCTGGTCGAAACGCTGGTGCAGCCTGGCCGCATGACGCTGCAGGCGCTGCTTCACCGGTTCCAGCACGGCCCAGCGGACGTGATGGGTTGGGACGCGCCGTCGCTTGAGCCGGGCAGTCCGGCCGATTTGGTGCTGCTGAATCTCAACGACGCCCGTACCGTTGAGCCGCACACGTTTTTAAGCAAAGCCAAGTTCAGCCCGTGGGAGGGCGACGCGCTGCACGGCTGGCCGGTGCAAACCTGGGTTGGCGGTCGCAGCGTGTTTGAACGCGGCTAACTGCAGCGTTTGGCGCTGTGCGCTAAAGCGGGCTGCCCGCAAGTAGGTCGGCCAGGTCGGTCCGAATACCGCGCAGTTTGTCTTGACCGTAGACGCCCCGCAGACGCCCAGATGCGTCCACCAAAGCGACCGCTTCGGTGTGCACAATCTGGGCGTCTTGTCCGCCGTAACCGACGAAGAACTGACTGGCGGCCGCACTGATCTGCTCGGCTGATCCGGTGAAACCGTCAAAGTCGGGATGGAAGCCTTTCACGTACGCCTCAACCCGGTCCGCATCGTCGTTTTCTGGATCGACGGTGATCATGACGACGTTCATGCCATCCGGCTCGCCAAGATCGCGGTACGTCTCGGCCAGCGCCGCCATGGTGATGGGGCACACGTCGGGACAGTTGACGAAACCGAAAAAAACCAGCGTCCAATCGTGCGCACTGAAGGCGTCGCCTAAGGTGACTGTCGTTGCGGTGGCGGCATCCACGAGGGTGAGATCGCCAACCTCTTGTGGGTTTTGAAGCACGGTCGCCACCCGGTCAGGCGGCGGCCGTAACGCCGACCCGGCTTGGTAGGCAAGCCATCCTGCTAGGGCAATCAGTACCGCAACGAGGGGGATCCGGAGGGCACGCATGCGCGAAGCGTACCGCCGCTTGCCGTTACGCGGCGTGCCGTAACGTCCTTGCCCGCTGGGTGGGCCGTGTCAGCTGCCCGTCAAGACGTGAGACACGCCACATCACACGCCAATCTTGAATTTGTAAAATGTCGGTACCACGGAGAGGAGGTGGTCTGAATCAACGACAAATATCGCAAGACCAGTGGAGGTGCCCGCCTAGGGTAGGGCTCACGTTCCCCTTCGGACGCGTGGGCGCAAGCCCTGAGTCCAAGGCGGCACCGAACGCCCCTGAAGCCAATGCGCTTCAGGGGCGTTTCACGTGTGGGTTGAGGTTGCTTACGCGCCGTTTTGAAAGGCCTGCCAGGCGCGTCCCAGACGACGGGCGGCCTCCTGCAACTCCTGCTCGGTGGGTTGCGCAAAACTCAGTCTAAGCGTGTGGCTCGGACCGCCGTTGGCGTAAAACGGTCCACCGGGCACGAACGCGACACCGTGGTCGATCGCCGTGTGGAAGAACGCTTGCGCGTCGCTCCCGCTCGGCAGTTCGCCCCACAAGAACATCCCGCCGGCTGGAAGGTCGAAACGGAACGCGTCGCCCATCTCTTGGCGGACGGCGTCGGCAAGAAGGTGGCATTGCTCGCGGTAGTGCGCCCGCAACGCTGGCTTTCGGGCGTCTAGAATGCCGTCATCGAGAAGTTCAAGCGCGACCGCTTGCGTGAACGTGCTGGTGTGCAAGTCGGACGCCTGCTTGGCGCGTTCCATCCAGTCCTTAAGCGGTTCAGGCGCCACAGCCCAGGCGACCCGAAGGCCGGGCGCTAGGGTCTTCGACAAGGTTCCAAGGTGGACAACGTTTCCGGGATCAAGCGCATGCAGGGTGGGTTGCTCGTCACCATCAAAACGAAGTTCGCGGTACGGCGAGTCTTCAACCAGCATCACCCCATGCCGGCGGGCGGCCTCCACCAGGCGTTCACGCCGCGCGGCGGGCATGCAGCTGCCTTGCGGGTTATCAAAGTCGGGGATCACGTAGAGGAACTTCGGGCCTTGCGCCAGAACGTCTTCAAGGGCATCTAAGTCGATACCGTCCGCATCCGACGGCACCGTCAGGTACTCCGGTTCGTACGGGTCAAAGGCACGCAAGGCACCCATGTAACTTGGGGCCGCGACGGCCACCCGGTCGCCTGGGTCAAGCACCACCTTGCCGACCAAATCGAGGCCTTGTTGCGATCCGCTCGTCACAATGACTTGGTCCGGCTGCGCGCCAGGAAGCATCGCAGCCACGTGTGCGCGCAACTCAGGGAAACCGTCGGTAGGCCCGTACTGAAGCGCGCGCACCCCGTGGCGTGCGAGGGCGCGTTCACTCGCCGCTTGGGTCTCCTCCATGGGAAACAGTTTTGCTGCAGGCAACCCACCTGCCAGATTCAGGACGTCCGCGCGGGCGGTGAGCTTAAGCAGCTCACGAATGGTGCTGGACTGCATCCGGTCGGTACGACCGGCGAGGGAAGGGTACGCCATGGCGCCGTCCGGCCTTCAGCGGCGGCCGAGACGCGACGTCAGACTAGGTAGCGCCCATGCTGCCAGGGCGACCTTCAGCGCATCCCCAAGCAGGAACGGGGTCAGGCCCCACGCCACGGTCGTGCCCCAATCCGGTGCGAGGGTGCGTAACCATGCGAGGCCACCGGCGTAGATGACGGCCGTGCCGAGCAGCATCGCAAGCGCCGTGGACCAGGCCGTCCGGTCGTAACCGCGCTCCGCCAGACGCCCCACCAAGTAAGCCGCCGCAGGGAACGCCAGCAGGTAGCCCGCCGTCACGCCCGCCAGGCCTGCTGAGAAGGCAGTAAAGATCGGTGCGCCAGCCGCGCCCAGCAGCACGTACGCCAAGGTGGTGAGGGCACCACCGCGTGCGCCGTACGCCATGCCAATCAACAGGACCCCGAACGTTTGGCCGGTGACAGGCACGGGGCCAAGGGGGATCCGCACTTGGGCGAGCAAGGCGAGGAACACGACGCCGCCAACCAGCAAGGTGGCGCGTCGTACCCACGTTGGCGCTGTCCAGGCTTGGGTGAGTTGAACGATCAACGGAAGGGTGGGTTGACGGTGGGTAGGTAAAGCCATGGCGGTCCTCCAAAGGGCCCGTTGCGGGATGTTGAAGATGCGCGGAGCGTACCAGTTTTTCCTTGCAGGAGGCACGAAATCCGGTCCGGCTGCTATGGTACCTGCGGCTTCGAGGACGGCTCAGTTTGCGTTGCGTCCCGGCCGCTTTGGAGGAATGCATGCCGCTTCACACCGACGACCACCTCAACGACTTGGCTGCCAACACGGTTCGCGCGCTCACGATCGATGCGACGCAAGCCTCCGGTGACGGTCACCCCGGCATGCCGATGGGTTGCGCCCCGATGGGCTGGGCGTTGTTCCGTCACACCATGCGGCACAACCCCCAAGACCCCAGCTGGTGGAACCGCGACCGGTACGTGCAGTCCGCCGGGCACGGCTCCATGTTGCAGTACAGCCTGCTTCACTTAAGCGGCTACGACGTCACCATGGACGACCTGCGTGCCTACCGGCAGTGGCAAAGCCGCACGCCAGGGCACCCTGAGGTGGGTCACACACCCGGGGTAGAAACCACCACCGGCCCACTCGGTCAGGGCCTCGCCACCGCCGTGGGGATCGCCATGGCAGAAGCGCACCTGGCCGCTGTGTACAACCGTCCTGACGCGACGGTGGTTGACCACCGCACCTACGTGATCGCCAGCGACGGGGACCTCATGGAGGGCGTCACCTCAGAAGCATCCTCGCTTGCCGGTCACCTCGGTTTGGACAAACTGACGGTGCTGTACGACGACAACGGCATCAGCATCGACGGCCCGACCGGGATCACCTTCACCGAAGACACCATGAAACGCTACGAAGCCTACGGTTGGCACGTCCAGCGCGTCGAGAACGGTGACGACACCGCCGCGATTCTTGAGGCGTTGGAGGCTGCCAGGCTTGAGACCGAACGGCCGTCGTTCATTGCGGTGAAAACCACCATCGGTTACGGCTCGCCAAACCTGGCGGGTACCTCGAAGGTTCATGGTTCCGTGTTGGGTGACGAGGAGGCCGCAGCCACCAAACGCGCCCTCGGTATCGACTGGCCAGAGTTCACCGTGCCCGAGTCACTGCAGACGGAACGTGAGGCTGTGATGACGGCCGGCAAAGCCGCCCAAGCGGCCTGGCAGGAGTTGTGGACGTACTACGAGACCACGTACCCACAAGAAGCAAGCGAACTGGCACGCCGCATGCGCGGCGAGCTGCCAGACGGCGTGTCGGGCGCCCTGCCGGACATCGCGGGCGGCTCAGCTGCCACCCGTAAGTCATCCGGTGCGGCGCTGAACCACTACGCCTCGTTGATGCCCGAGCTGGTCGGCGGGTCGGCTGACCTGGCCGGCTCGAACAACACCGACCTTGACGGGGAACGCTCAATGCGGCCCGACGATATGGCCGGCCGCATCGTGCATTTCGGCATTCGTGAGCACGGCATGGCGGCGATCGCCAACGGCATGGCGCTGCATGGCGGCATGCGCCCGTTCGTGGCGACCTTCCTGGTGTTTTCCGACTACCTGCGGCCCGCCTTGCGGCTCTCAGCCCTGATGAAGCAGCCGGTGGTGTACGTCTTCACCCACGACAGCATCGGTTTAGGTGGAGACGGCCCCACCCACCAACCGGAAGCGCACGTGGCTGCCCTCCGGGCCATCCCCAACCTATCGGTCGTTCGTCCCGCCGATGCGCACGAAACCGCGCAAGCGTGGCAAGCGGCCCTTGAACGCACAGACGGTCCAACCGCACTGATCCTGACGCGCCAAAACGTTCCGGAGCTTACGGTGCCCGAGGACGGCGTGGCACGCGGAGCGTACGTGCATGCCGACGCGAGTGGTGCGGCTCCGCAACTGGTCCTGCTCGCCTCCGGCTCAGAGGTGTCGCTGTGCCTGGAAGCCAAGACGCTGCTTGAAGCGGACGGCATTCCCACGCGGGTGGTGTCCATGCCCAGCTGGGACCGCTTCGAACAGCAAGATGCGGCGTACCAGGCGTCCGTCATTCCGCCCAACGTGGAAGCCAGGCTGTCCGTTGAAGCGGCGTCCACGCTTGGCTGGTGCCGCTACGTCGGCTCGAAAGGCGACAGTCTTGGCGTCGATGATTACGGCGCTTCGGCTCCAGGCGGCCGGGTGATGGAGGCGTTCGGCTTCACCGCTGAAGCCGTTGCCGAGCGTGCCAAGCGGTTACTCGCTGGCTAATCCAGGTACGGCGCGATGCGTTCGCGCCAAATTTGATCCACTGCCTCGTGAAGTTCTTGCAGGCCGGCGTCGTTGATGACCACGACGTCGGCCTTTTCACGCTTTTCGGCATCCGGCATTTGCGCTCGATCGCGGGCGTCAAACGCGTCGCGGTCCATGCCCGACCGCTCCCAAGCCCGCTTGGCGCGCACGTCGGGTGGGGCGGTGATCAGCACATTCAAATTCATCTGCTGGTCGATACCGGTCTCAAACAGGAGCGGAACGTCGTGCACCACGACACGCACGCCGTCGCGTTCGGCGGCTTGGCGAGCCGCGGACCGTAACTCCGCAACGACAGGATGGATGAGCCCTTCAAGCCAGCGGCGTTCTTGGGGGTCCGCAAACACGTGGGCGGCTAGCACGTCGCGCTTAATGCGACCTTCCTGGACGGCGTCAGGACCGAAACGTTCCGTGACAGCGTCGAGCACGTCGGGCCTGCGGTAGGCGTCTGCGACGAGGCTGTCGGCGTCGACCACGCGGGCGCCCCACGACGCGAGGCGGCGAGCAACGGTGCTTTTGCCGGCTCCGATACTGCCGGTAAGGCCCACGTGTAATGCCATGCCGGCATTCCACCACGTTGCGCTAGCCTGAGGGGCGCAATGCGGACCCTATGGCCTCCTTCCCGCTGGTTGAACCGGCACCGTCGTCGCGTGCGGATGAACCGTGAACGACTGTCGCTCACGGCCTTCATGCCGCAGCCGACCGGTGGGGCTCTGGTGGGGGGTGCGGTGCGCGACGCCTTGTTGGGTCGGCCGTCACGTGATTGGGATTGGGCGGTCGACGATCCAGCCGCTGAGGCGCGCGCGCTCGCCGCACAGGTGGAGGGTGACGCCTTCGCTCTGGATGAGGCGCGTGGTCACTGGCGTGTCGTGCAGGGGGACCGGACGTTCGATTTCGTGCCGGTCGACGGCGATCTCATGGCCAACCTGCAAGCGCGCGACTTTACGGTGAACGCGATGGCGCTCACGGCTGAAGGTCTGGTGGACCCCCATGGTGGCTTGGCGGACCTGACGCAAGGCGTCCTGCGGCAGGTGTCTGACGGTGCCCTGCTGGACGATCCGGTACGCGGCGTGCGCGGCGTGCGGCTGGCTGCTCTATTGGGATTAGAGTGGGACACATTAACGCGTGCAGCCGCGCAAGATGTGGCTGCAGAGATCGCCTCAGGTCGGCTTGCCATGCCGGCCATGGAACGCATCCGCGATGAGTTAACCGCGATCCTGTTCGGCCCCACGCCGGGAGACGCCATCCTTGATTTGCACAGGATGGGTTGGCTGCAGCATGTCCTACCGGTCATGGTGGAGGGTGAAGGCGTCGCGCAAGGCAGCTTGCATCATTTGGACGTGCTTGAGCATCAGTGCGACGCCCTTCAGCGGCTCGTGACCGCCTTCCCGGATGCGCCCCTTGAGGTGCGGCTGGCCACTCTCATGCACGACGTCGGCAAGCCGGCTTGCCGCTCCCTTGAAGGTGGGCGGGCCTGGTTTGAGGGGCATGCAACCATCGGCGCTGAACAAACCACCCAGGCGTTACGCCGCCTTCGTTACAGCGCGGCGGTGGTGGCGCGCGCGTCTGAGCTCGTCGGGCGGCACATGGTGCGCCTGCCGGACTCATCACGGTCCGCGCGTCGTTTTGCGTACCGTTACAGGCACCTACTCCCTGGACTGCTTCACCTGATGCTCGCCGACCGTGAGGCGGCCCGCGGGCGGGCGGCAAGCAAGGCCGGACGGGACCGCTACCGGCAGGCCGTTGCGCGCGTGGTGAGCGAGCTTGAAGCCTTACCGGATGCACCTCCCCTGCTGGGTGGTGAGGATGTCATGCGGCTACTGAACGTCACGCCGGGCCCTTGGGTTGGCGAAGCGCTTCGCTTTGTGGCTGAGTCGCGCGCCGTGGGCGACGTGGCAAGCCGCGAGGAGGCCGAACGGGCCCTTCACGCGTGGTGGGATGTGCAGCAGCACCGGTGGCCGTCATGACGAGGACGCAAGCGGCCCTCTCGTTTGCTCCGTCGCTCCTTGCCGGCGTGATCGGTTGGGGGTTTCTGCCTGCTGGCGCGTGGGAGACAGGCTGGCCGTGGGGGCTGGCCGTCCTGACCGGTTTGGTGGTTGGGGTGGCCATCATCGCGGTGGAAGGTTGGGCACTGGCATACGTACGGGGTCTTCGTAGGCTTGCGGCCCAAACCCGCACGATGTTGCGTCGCATGCCGCTCACAACGTGGCAGCTGATTCTACTGACGTCGCTTGGCGCCGTCGCTGAGGAGGTGCTCTTTCGGGGGGTGCTGCTGCCGGCGATCGGGCTCGTGCCGCAAGCGCTGCTGTTCGGGGTGCTGCACCCGTCGTTTGACCGGCGAACGCGCATCTATCCCGTCATCGCATTCATCATGGGGTTGGTCTTCGGTGCCTTGAGTTTGACAGGGGGTGGCCTGTGGGCTGCCGCCACCGCCCATGCGTTGGTGAACCTGGCCGCGGTGGTGCAGGCCCGCCGCTAGGTCGGCCGGTGTTGGGCAATCAGGCGGCCGGCCTCCGCCAAGCGGGCGGGTTCGGCCACCAACGCGAGACGCATCCAGCCTTCCCCACTCGGTCCGAACGCCACGCCAGGTGCAACCGCGACCCCGGTGCGGGCCACAAGGTCCAGCGCGAACGCGGTGGAGTCGCCCCATCCTTGCGGGAGCGGCGCCCAAACGAACATGCCCGCTTGGGGTGTGCGCACGTCAAGCCCGCCGTCACGTAAGGCGCCCAGTAAGGCGTCGCGGCGGTGTTCAAACCGTTTGACGTCTTGCTGGATGCGCTCACGTGGCAACCCCAAGGCCGCCACGGCTGCGCGTTGGATGCCCAACCAAGGGTTGAAGTCGATGGCACTTTTCACGGTCTTGAGCGCCGCCAGGGCGTCTGGTTGTCCGAGGGCGAACCCGGCGCGGAAGCCGGACATGTGGACGCTCTTGGACATCGAGTAGAGCTCGACGGTGCGGTCGAGAGCGCCGGGTGGTTCCAGCGCGGACGGCGCTGTGCCTTCACCGAAGACCATGTCGACGTACGGAAAGTCGTGGACCAAGAGTAGGTCGTACGCGTCGCAGAACGCAAGGGCATCGGCGAAAAACTCGCGGGTGGCCACGCCGGCTGTGGGGTTGTTGGGGTAGCTGAGAACCAGCAGCCGTGCGGCGTGGGCAACATCGCTTGGTACCGCGTCCAAGTCAGGTAGGAAGTCGTTTGCGGCCGTGAGGGGGAGCGGATGACGGTGAACGCCAGCGACCGCGATGGCACCAAACCAGTTCGGGTAGCCCGGTTCTGTGACGAGCACCGTGTCGCCTGGGTCGGTGGTGGCAAGCAGTAGGTTGGCGAAACCTTCTTGCGCGCCTATGAGCGGGATGGCGTGCCGTTCTGGGTCGAGGTTGCTGCCGTAACGGCGGGCGTGCCAGGCCGTCGCGGCGTCCCGCAAGGGGCGGGTGGAGTCCCACAGGCTGTAGGTGTACGTGCCTGGATCCCAGACGGCTTCAGCGATCGCTTTGAGGGGCGCTTCGGGCGGCGGCATGTCCGACGCGCCGATCGACAGGTCCGTGACGCTTAGGCCGTTGTTGCGTGCGGCAATCTTGGCGGCGTTCATGGTTGCGAACGGGCTTTCGGGCATGCGCTCGGCACGCAGGGAACGGACCGACCTGGCCATGATGGTTGGAGGCTACCGCGTTTTACAGGAGGCCGCGCAGGAGGCGGTCAAGGCTCACATCGCTGATCCTGCGGTCTTCACAGGCGGTCCGGTCACGGCAGGCGGTGATGTAACGCACCCGCTGGCGCGCCCCGTCGTCCGCAGCGAAGCGAAAGAGGCCTAAAAACCGCCGGGTGCCGGTGCGCTGGCACAGGTCGCAGCACAGTTCACCCGTGGGGTTGCCGTGCGGCTCAACCGGACTGAGCTGCCCGAGTCGTTCACCGTCGTGGGTCAGCACGTCGGTGCGTCCATCGCCAACATCGTTGAGGTGGAACCGCAGCGGTTTTGGGACCAGGTGCTCGTGGGTACTTGGGAAGTACTCAAGGACGATCTCACGGTCGGTCCACACGGGGTTGGGAGCGTCAGAATCGTGGCTCATGCGGTGCGTCCGGGGCGCTGCATGAGCACACCGATCGCGCCGCCAAGCAGGAGGGCCACCACCGTGACGGCAACCGACGCGACGAGTGAGGGGAACCCAACCGCGACGGCAATCCCAATAAACGCCCAAATGAGCACGGCCACGTACGGCACGTTGCGGTCAAAACGAAGGAACGCCAAACCGAGCACGGTGGCGATCAGGATCATGATGACGGTCCACGTTTCAGCACTCCATGGGGCCCCTTGCCAGCCGAGGCTCCAGCCGAGGACGCTGGCGTTGGCGATGGTCGCGACGCTCAACCAGCCGACGTACACCGCAAACGGTAGGCGGGCGAACACCGTGCCGGCGGTACTGCCGTGCGCTGCTCGGCGCGCCAGGGCGTACACCCGGGCGACGCTTGCGAGCAGTAACACGATAATGACGAGTGAGGGAACGAACGCGAGCGCATGCCAGGCGACCAGCCAGGCGACATTCAGGGCACCTGAAAGCAGTACCCAGGGGGCCGCTTGTTGCAGGTGCGGGTTGGTCCACTGGGCCGGACGGGCTTGCCAGATGGCGTACGCGATGAGGCCCACATAAATGACGCTCCAAATACTGAAGACGTAACCGGCTGGCGTGAAAGGTACAGGGTACGCATCGCTAATGTCGCCTGCGGTGCGCCCCATGAGCGGCAGGATCTGCGACAGGGCGTTAAAGGCGATGGTGGCCAGGATACTGATGAGCACCAGCGACGCCCGGATTTGGTGGCCGAGACGCTCGCTTGGGGTCATGGGTCGTGTCGGACGGCGGCGAGGACGTTGATCATCTCAACGGCCGCATGGGCCGCTTCGGTGCCTTTGTTCCCAGCTTTGCTGCCGGCACGTTCGAGCGCTTGGTCGAGCGTGTCGGTGGTGAGGACACCGAACATCACAGGAAGGTTGTGATCGAGCGCAACCCGGTTGATGCCGCTCGCGACCATGCTGCAGACGTGGTCGTAATGGTCGGTGGAACCGCGGATGACGGCCCCGAGCGCCACGATCGCGTCGTAACGGCCGGTGGCGGCGTGGGCCTGCGCGGCGACGGGAAGCTCAACGGCGCCTGGCACCCAGGCGACATCCACATTGCCTTCAGGTACACCGGTTTGGTTGAAGCCGCGTAGGGCTCCGGCGAGCAGGCGTTCGGTCACAAGTTCGTTGAAGCGGCTGACCACCACGGCCACCCGCGCGTTGGGCGCATGGAGGTTGCCTTCACGAATCGTCATGGGGGCGTTATATCAGGCGGCAGGGATGCTTGTCCGGTCGCGTGGCGACGTGCTGTTAGCGGCCGACGAGGTCCAAGACTTCTAGGGTGACGTCACCGACGTCGGACGCGGCGCTGTAGACCGGGCCGCTGACGGGGAACCGGACGGTGAAGACGTTCCAGCCGTGCGGCAGCTCAACCGTCACGTCGCTGCCACGCAAGGTCGTGTCTTGGTCGACGTACAGCAGCGTGAAAAACCCGATCGGGTTATCCACTTGCGAAAGCGCCAGGTAGTACGGGTCGCGTTGCGGCTGCCGTGACCACACACCGTTGCCGTCGCGATCGAAGTACATCGCCAGCGAGGCTTGTGTGAACTGGACCCCTTGCGGTTCCACGAGGTACTCGTTTTGGATGCCGGGGAGCAGCACCGCGCCGCTTTCAAACGGCCGCAGGTACTCCTCAGGCACCGCTTCAGGCTCAAGCGCGAACGTGCCAGCCACGGGTACGGTGCTGGCCACCTCAAGCGCCCAAGCGTTGTTCTCATCCAGCACTTGCACACCCAAGCGGGTGCCTTCAGGCAGCGCTTCCTCGGAGAGGACAACGCCTGCCATGGTGACAGTCTGCTGCGCCAGCGCGGCCGAAAAGGCGAGCGTGATCAGCATCGTGGTGAACAGTCGAATCATGTCGTCTCCAAACGCGTCGTGTCGGACTTGCCGGTCCGGTCGGCGCGGTGGCGTGGCCCGCTCTCATGAAGAGGCGTCCACGGCATCCTCGGGTATATCACGCGCACGGCATGCCTCGCCTGCGGGATTTTCCACATTGCGCCGTTGGTGCCTGTCGGTTCAATACGCGTAGTGTAACGCGCTCAAGCGTCCTGGTAGCCGTTTGGGTGTGCCTGATGCCAAGTCCAAGCCGACCGGACGATCTCCTGAAGGTCGCTACGCGTGGCCTGCCAACCGAGGGTTTCTTGCAGCCTGCTGGCGTCAGCGACCAGGCTTGGCGGGTCGCCCGCCCGGCGGTCCACGGCGTCGGCTGGGATGGCGTGCCCGGTGATCGTGCGGCAGGCTTCGATGACCTCGCGCACGCTGTAACCCTGGCCGGTACCGACGTTAAACGCATCAAACCGGCCGGGCGTGAGCGCCTCAACCGCGCGTACGTGCGCATCGGCCAGGTCGTCAACGTGGATGTAATCGCGCACGGCTGAGCCGTCATCGGTGGGGTAGTCGTCACCGAAGACGGCCACACGGTCCCGTTGACCAAGGGCGACCTGCAACACGATCGGGATGAGGTGGCTTTCAGGCCGATGGTCTTCGCCGAGCTCGCCGCTAGCGCCCGCTGCATTGAAGTAACGCAGGGCCACGGCACCCAAGCCTGCCGTGCGGGCCAGCCAAGCGAGTGCACGTTCGATTAAGTACTTTGATTCGCCGTAAACGCTCTCCGGCTGAATGCGGGCCGATTCGGGAATGGGGGTTGCTTCCGGCGTGCCGTAAAGGGCGGCCGTGGACGACAACACAAATCGCTTCACGCCGGCGTTGATGATCACGTCGAGCAGCCTGAGAGTAGAAGCGGAGTTGTTGGAAAAGTAGAGCGTGGGTCGCTCCATCGATTCGCCCACGAGGCTGCTGGCAGCAAAGTGCACGACGGCATCGACGGGGCGGGCAGCCACGGCGCGCGTCATGGCTTGGGTGTCACCCACGTCCGCTTCCACGAATACCGCGCGTGGGTCGACCGCCGCCCGGTGGCCGGTGCGTAGGTCGTCCACCACGGTCACATCGTGGCCGCGATCGAGGAGGGTGCGTGCGGTGACGCTTCCGATGTATCCGGCACCGCCGGTGACAAGAACATGCATGGGGCTCAGTTTACTTGCCCCCACCGCCCGACCTGACGGACGGTTGCCTCAAGACCGGTAGGATGCGCCATCGCGCCTCACGCGCAAGGAGGAGGAAGCATGGCTTCAGGCATCGATGCGGGCTTGATCTGGATGGACGGAACGCTCGTACCGCAAGAGGAAGCAACGGTCTCCGTGCTGACGCACGCGCTGCATTACGGCACGAGCGTGTTTGAAGGCATTCGCGCGTACCCGACCGCGGACGGTGCCGCGGTCTTCCGCTTACGTGAGCATGCCGAGCGGCTGCTGCAGTCCGCTCGCATCCTCGGCATGCCGACCATGCCGACCGCTTCCGAGGTTGAACACGCGGTCGTTGAGACCATTAAGGCCAACGGTCGCAGCGACTGCTACATCCGCCCACTGTTGTGGTTCGGTCCTGAATCGCTTGGGGTGGGCCCGCAAAACAACGAGGTGCACTTCATGGTCGCCACCTGGTCGTGGGGCACCTATTTGGGTGACGAGGCCGTCAAGAGCGGCGCGCGGGTGATCACGTCCAGTTGGCGTCGCAGCCCACCCGATGTGCTGCCGACCAAAGCGAAGGTGGGCGGCAACTACGTCAACAGCGTGCTCGCCAACATGGAAGCGCGTGCCCAAGGGTACGACGAAGCGATTCTGCTGGACCACCAAGGGTTTGTGGCTGAAGGCTCAGGCGAGAACCTGTTCGTGATTCGCGACGGCGTCCTCTTCCCCGTCGTGCACTCGGTCAACCTGCGTGGCATCACACGCGACTCGGTGATGCAGATCGCTGAAGCCAACGGGATGACGGTCCGCGAGTCCGCCATGACCCGCGACGAGCTTTACACCGCCGACGAACTGTTCATGGTGGGCACCGCAGCTGAAGTGACGCCCATTTCCGAGGTGGATCGCCGCGCGATCGGCAGCGGGCAAGCCGGCCCCATCACCCTGCAGTTGCGGGAGGCCTACCTCGCTGCCGTTCACGGTCGTGACGAGCGTTTCGCGGACTGGCTGACGCCCGCACAGTAAGGCTCAGTAGGCCTTGGCGAAGAGCACCTTGCGGGGGTAACCGCTGGGCTTGCCGGTGTGCACGCAAACGGTGCCGTCCGCAGACGGCCCGTCGAGTGGGATGCAGCGCACCGTCGCCTTTGTTTCTTGCTGGATGGCTTCTTCGCTTTCCGGGTCGCCGCAATGCGTGGCGTACACCCAGCCGTGCTCGACTTTTTCTTTAAGTTCTTCGTACGTTTCAGCGTGCTGGATATTTGCGTCACGGAAGTCGCGGGCGCGTTCGAACAGGCGCTCGTGGAACCGGTCCAGACGGTTCGGCATGGAGGCTGCGAGGCCGTCTAGCGGCAGGCTTTCCTTTTCGCGTGAGAGCCGGTCGGCAAGCACCGCTTGACCGGCTTCGACGTCTTTGGGGCCGATCTCGAGGCGAAGGGGCACGCCTTTGCGTTCCCATTCGTTGAACTTCCAGCCGGGGCTCATGCCGTCGCGCGTATCGACCTTCACGCGCACACCGGCGTCCGTCATGTCGCTGGCGAGTTGGTTTGCGGTGTCCATCACGCGCGTGTCGGCGTCTGCATCCTTGCCGCGCACGATGGGCACGATGACCACCTGGTGTGGCGCCAAGCGCGGGGGCAGAATGAGGCCGGCATCATCGCCGTGACTCATGATGATCGCGCCAATGAAGCGGGTGGAGAACCCCCAGCTGGTGGTGTGCACGAAGGCTTGCTCGTTGTTCTCGTCGTTGAAGCTGATGTTGAACGCTTTGGCGAAGTTCTGCCCCAGGTAGTGGCTGGTGCCCGACTGAAGCGCCTTACGGTCACGCATCATGGCTTCGATGGTGAGCGTGCGTTCGGCGCCAGCGAAACGTTCCGCCGCGCTTTTTTCACCGCGGACAACCGGCACGGCCGCGAACGTTTCAGCGAACGTGGCGTACACCTCAAGCATGCGTTCCATTTCCTCGACGGCTTCGTCAGCGTTCGCGTGGGCCGTGTGGCCTTCCTGCCACAAAAACTCGGTCGTACGCAGGAAGGGGCGGGTGCGCAGTTCCCAGCGCATGACGTTGGCCCACTGGTTGTAGAGGAGCGGCAGGTCGCGGTAGCTCTGGATCCATTTGGCGTATAGCTCACCGATGATCGTTTCGCTTGTCGGCCGGATGGCGAGGGGTTCTTCAAGCTCACGGCCGCCGGCGTGCGTGACGACCGCCAGTTCGGGGCTGAACCCTTCCACGTGTTGTGCTTCGCGTTCGAAGAAGGACACCGGGATCAACATCGGGAAGTACAGGTTTTCGTGGCCGGTGGCCTTGAACATGTCGTCAAGGTTGCGTTGGATGTGCTCCCAAAGGGCGTAGCCGTACGGCCTGATGACGAAACTGCCGCGTACCGGCGAGTGGTCCACCAGGTCGGCGGCGTAAACGATTTCGTTGTACCAAGCGCTAAAGTCGTCGGCTTGCGGGGTTAAGCCTTGTTTGGCCATGCCGGTGAGGGTACCGCATGGCGGCGGCCGGCGGTCTTGACTCTCAGGCGATCAGAACCGGCCGGTCGGCATGCAGCAGGACGTGCTCAAGCACCCCACCAAAGACACCTTCAAGCCAGCGTGAGTACGTGTACGACCCCATGAGGATGAGGTTTCGGTCGCGTGCTTCTGCCACCTGCACGATGGCGTCACCCACCGCCCCTTCACGCTGCACGTAGTCGGCTTTCGCGCCGTAACGTTCGAACGCCTCACGGGCCTTGGCGAGCGTTGTCTCGGCGGAACGGCCGACCTCACTGACGGTCAGCACCGTCGGCACCGCCCCCCATTTGAGTGAGGCGTATACGGCTGCAAAGAGCGCCAGGTCGGCTTGGGGTCGTCCGTCGTACGCCAGCAACGGCCGGCTAAGGTCGGTCGGTGGGCCGCTCACCGCGAGCAGTGGCCTGGGGGTGCGACGCAACAGCGGTCGCACGTTGCGCGCCAGGCTGCGGTGGCCGTTGGCATCTTCGTACGTGAGCGTGGCGACGACCAGGTCAGCCCAAATGGACCGCTCAAGGATGACGTCCACCGGGTCGCCTGCCGCGAACGCCAACTGCCCCTCCACCCCGGCGGCCTCGCACGCGTCATGGAAGGCTGCTTCGGTCGCGCTTCGTTCCGCCGCATCGGCGTTGCCTTCGTTGGCCCGCAGGCCGTAGACGCGTGAACCCTCGGCCTTGGCGAGCGTGAGGGCTTGCGCCAACGCTTGGCGACCGGGCGCACCCAGGTCAAACGCCACCAGGATGTCGTCGGCAAACGCCACGTCACGGCGCCTTGCTGGGTGTTCAGCCAAGTCAGCAAGGAGGGCGTCGCGCACGTCCGGTTGGGCGACGGCCGCGCCGGTCAAGCCTTGCACCACCTGGTCGGATGGCAGCCGCCACCCAACCTCGCGTTCGAGGTTGGCGCGGTGGTCCGCAAGCCAGAGGTACAGGTCGGCCTCGGTACGGCCAGGAAACTGAACAAGAATGCCGCTTTGGCGGATCGACTCAAGCACCGGCTGGTACACGGTGTCGTACCAATGTTCCACCGCCTCAGACCAGGTGACCGGGCGGTCTTCATCGATCCCCATGAAGTAGCGGTGCACCGAAATGTGCTCCCGCAACCGCTCGAAGGCGCCCGGTTCACTCACCTCAAGGTCTGCTGCGGGCCGCACACGGTCCAACTGGGTGGCATCTAAGAACTTACGGCGTTCACCGGCGAGCATGACCGCTTTCGGGTCATCACCCGGTTTGAAGGGCACGTTGGTCTTCACGGGCGTCACGAACGCTTGCAAATGCGTGAAGCCCATCTCGCGGGCGACGGAGACGCGATGGTTGCCGTCACGGACGAAGTACGCCTCACCGAGCTTGTACACCTCAATCGGCGGGACGCCCTCAATCCCGGTCATCGCCAGCTTCACGCGTACCCAACGGTCGCGGTCTGCGTTGTTTTTCGGCATGAACTCGCTGGTGAAGTCGCTGTAGCGGCCGACCGAACCGACGATGGCGTCCAGCGGCACGTCTTCTAGACGGCGTTCGGAGCTTTCCACGGCCGTGAGGTGCTTGCGGAGTTCCTCGTAGGCGACAAGTTCGTCGTCCTCCCGGCGGGTCATCTGCCGCAAGAAGCGCCGTAGGTTGGCGCGCCTCCGAATGCGGTAAAAATCTTCGACCGCTTGGCCGGTCTTGAACGTGTCGTTCTCCATCTCGCCTATCATCGCAGCCCACGTGCGCGACCGTACGTAACCAAGGCCGGATTCAGTGCGCCGCAGGCCGATTTGCTACGCTCTCAGGCGCACGCACGGCGTCAGCCGGCCGGAGGAGCCATGCCAACCACCCCACGCGACGTTTTTTACGCCACGACCCCCATCTTTTATGTCAACGCAGACCCGCATATCGGGCACGCCTACACCACCATCCTGGTGGATGTGGCCGCGCGATACCACCGCTTGGCAGGTGACGACACGTACTTCCTGACAGGGACGGACGAACACGGCGAAAAAATCCAAAAAGCCGCCGATGCGGCGGGCACGACACCCCAAGCGTACGTCGACCGGGTATCGGAAACGTTTAAAAGCACGTGGGACAAGATGGGCATCTCGTACGACGCGTTTATCCGCACGACCGAGTCCCGTCACCAACAGGTCGTGCAAGACATCCTGCAACGGGTGTACGACCAGGGCGACATCATCTACGGCGAGTACGGCGGCCTGTACTGCGTGAAGTGCGAGCGTTACTACACCGAGAAAGAGCTTGAAGGCGGTCTTTGCCCGCAGCATGAGATTGAGCCTGAGTACCGCAGTGAAGCGAACTACTTCTTCCGGATGGAGAAGTACCGCCCATGGCTTAAGGATGCGATCGAGTCGCAACCCGACCTGATACGCCCGGAGGGGTACCGCAACGAGGTGCTCGCCATGCTTCGCGAACCGATCGGCGACCTGTCGATCAGCAGGCCGCGAGCGCGGGTTCCGTGGGGTATTCCCCTCCCGTGGGATTCAGACCACGTGACGTACGTCTGGTTTGACGCGCTTTTGAACTACTATTCGGAACTGGAAAGCAAAGGGCTCGTCGACCGTTACTGGCGGCATGCGCAACACTTCATTGCAAAGGACATCGTCAAGCCCCATGGGGTGTTCTGGCCGACGATGCTCAAGGCCGCAGGTCTGCCGCTGTTTAAGCACCTCAACGTCCACGGTTACTGGCTCAGTGACGAACGCAAGATGAGTAAGTCGCTGGGTAACGTCATTCGTCCACTCGACCTGCACGACCGTTACGGCAACGACGCGTTCCGGTACTACCTGATGCGCGACATGACGTTCGGTTTGGATGCGTCGTTCCATGAGCTCGGCTTGGCTGAACGCATCAACGCCGACTTGGCCAACGACCTTGGGAACCTTCTCAACCGCACGCTGGGCATGCTTGGCAAGTACCGCGGGGGTGTGGTGCCCGCCTTTGGACCGCTTGACGCGGACACCCAAGCGTTATCAGACCGCTTCACGGCTTTGCCAGATGAGGTGCTCGACCTGGTGGAGGAACTGCAGTTCGACCGGGCGCTCGACCGCGTGATGGAAGGCGTTCGTGAAGCCAACCGTTACGTCAGCGAAAAGAAACCGTGGGAACTCGCCAAGGATGATGCCAAAGCGGACGAACTCGACACCGTCCTGCGGGCGTGCCTGGAGGCGCTGCGGGTGGCCTCGATCCTGCTTGAGCCGGTCATGCCTGAGAAGATGCAGGCGTTGCGGACGCAACTTGGGGTCACATCAGACGTCACGCTGGAGGATGCGCGGCGTTTTGATGGCTTGCAAGGGGGCAGCCAAGCGCAACCCGGTGAGCCGCTGTTCCCACGCGTGGATCTTGACGCGCTGAAAGAGTCGCTGGCTGGCGACACGGAAGCGCCAGCTGAGGCGCTTGAGCATAAGGACACGGTCACGATCGACGACTTCGCGAAGCTTGAGTTTCGCGTAGCGGAAGTCGTCGCTGCTGAAGACCACCCGAAGGCCGACCGTTTGTTGGTGCTGACGCTGCAGGTTGGGCCGGAGACGCGCACGGTGGTATCGGGCATCAAGCCGCACTACACGGCGGACACCATGGTCGGCAAGAAGGTCATCGTGGTGGCCAACCTGGCGCCCGCCAAGCTTCGCGGCATTGAGTCGCAAGGCATGATCCTCGCAGCGGAAGATGCGGACGGCAAGCTATCGCTGGCCGGGTTGGATGTGGACCTGCCGAGCGGTAGCGAGGTTCGCTAACGCCGGCAGGGACCTTGGGGCGTTAATCCAGGACGAAACGGCCGGCCCGCATGATGGGCGTCACGGTGCCGTCTGACTTGATGCCATCCACATCCATGGCTTCTGAGCCGATCATGAAGTCGACGTGCGTCAGGCTGTCGTTTAAGCCTGCCGCGGCGGCTTCCCCGTCGCTCATGCTGGGTCCGCCCTCCACGTTGAAGCGGTAAGCCCGACCGAGGGCGATGTGCACCGCGGCATTCTCATCGAACAAGGTTTCTAAGAACAGCACGCCACTTTGGTGGATGGGACTGTCGACCGAAACAAGTGCGACCTCACCCAACCGGCGCGCGCCATCGTCGGTGGCAAGCAGGCCATCGAGCGCCTCCTGGCCGCGGTCGGCTTCGGCATGAACGGCCACACCTTCTTCGAAGGTGATGCGTAACCCTTCGATCAGTCGGCCGTTGTATGCCAGCGGCTTGCTGGCCGCGACGGTGCCGTTGACGCGTGCAGCGTACGGCGCGGTGAAGACCTCTTCGGTCGGCAGGTTGGCCACAAATGGGGTACCGCTGGGGGCGACACTCCCTCCGCCTTTCCAGAGGTGCCCGTCAGCCAAACCAACGGTGAGGTCGGTGCCGGGTGCTGTGAAGTGCAGGGCATCGAAACGGTGGTCATTCAGGCGGCTTGCGAGTCGCTCGAGGCCGTCCACGTGCTCCGACCAGGCGGCGACGGGGTCGTCGCGGTCAAGCCGGACGGCGGTGGTCACGGCGTCCCACAGGCGCGCCAGGGCGTCCCCTTCGGCGGCGTCTGGGAACACCCGCTTCGCCCAGGCGTGCGTTGGGACGGCCGCGATCGTCCACGCCACCCCGTCGGACATGATGTAGCGGTAGAAGGGCGCCATGGCTTTTTGGTTGGCTGCGCGGCTTTCGGCCACCCGGCCGGCGTCCACGCCCGCCAGCAGTTCCGGGTCCGATCCCAAGATTGACACGACCGCATCGCCGCGGGCGGCCATGCCTTCCATGGCCTCGGCTGCACCGTAGGGCACCTCCGAAAAACTTCCCTCGGGGGCCGATTCAAAGCGCGTGAGGGTGACCGCGTCGTCCGACCAGAGGACATGGACGTAAGGGCTGCCGTGCTCGTAGGCGGCGCGAACGACCTCACGGACGAGGTCGGCCGCCTCGATGGGGGCGCGGACGACCAGCCGTTGGCCCGACTGGAGGCCGACGCCGACATGCAAGATGACGTGGGCGTAACGCTGAAGGGTTGCTGGGTTGCTCATGGCGCCATTGTCCCACGGCGGCAGCTTCGCGCCCGGGCGTGCAGGCAAGGCGACGCGGCGTGAGGTCCACTCGGCGTATCCTACGGGTCCGGCCCTGGTGGGCCGCACAATATGAATCCTTCAGGGCAGGGTGAAATTCCCGACCGGCGGTGAGCGCCCCGTGCGCAAGTCCGCGACGCCGCAAGGCTTGAACCGGTGCAATTCCGGTACCGACGGTGACAGTCCGGATGGGAGAAGGAGGTTGAAACCAAGCGACTTGGTCGCTTGGTGGACGTCATGAACGATGCACCCCACCACGTGGGGCGTCCGGTGTGGACGCCTGACGATGAACAGCACATGCGCGAGGCGCTGACCCTCGCCGACCGTGGGCGTGGACGGACGTCACCGAATCCGCTGGTCGGTTGCGTCTTGGTGCGCGACGGTGTGGTGGTGGGTCGAGGTTTTCACGCGCATGCTGGCGGTCCGCACGCCGAAGTCGCTGCGCTTGCGGATGCCGGACCGGCCGCTCGCGGTGCAACCGCGTACGTGACCCTGGAGCCATGCAACCACCACGGCCGCACACCCCCGTGCAGCGAAGCGCTCATCGAAGCGGGTGTCAGCCGTGTGGTGGTCGCCACTGAGGATCCAAACCCGGCAGCCACCGGAGGTTCAGGCCGGTTGCGAGAGGCAGGCATCACGGTGGACCTCGGGTTACTCGCGACCGAAGCGGAACATCAAAACGAAGCGTTTTTAACGTCAGTCAGCAAACGTCGGCCGTTTGTGCACTTCAAGAGCGCCATGACACTGGACGGAAAGATCGCGAGTGGCAGTGGCGATGCGCGCTGGGTAACCGGCGAGCCAGCCCGCGCTTGGGTGCACGCGCTGCGCAATGAAAGCGACACGATCGCGGTCGGTATGGGCACCGTACGGCAGGACGACCCGGCATTGACCGCCCGCGTACCGAATGGGCGCACCCCCACCAAGGTGGTCTTTGACACGCGTGGCGAACTGGGGCCTGACGCCCGGCTGTTCGAACCGTTCGAGGGTACCCCCGCGGACGTGCACGTCATGACGACCGAAGCCGCCCCTCAGGAGGCACTTAAGACGCTGCAAGCGGCGGGGGCGCACGTGCACGTCCTGCCGAGTGTGGACGGGCGTCCGTCCGTACCAGCGGCCCTTGAGGTGCTCCACCGCCTGGAGGTGCGGTCGCTGCTGCTGGAGTCGGGCGGCCGGCTCGCCAGCTCGTTTTTGCAGGCCGGTGCGATCGACCGGATCAGTATCGTGCTCGCCCCGAAACTGGTCGGTGGCAGCGCCAGCACGCCGTTTGAAGGCGCCGGCGCCATGCGCATGGCGGACGCCTGGGGCGTGCGCGACCTGACCGTCACCCCGCTCGGCGAGGACCTGCTCTTGCAAGGCACGCCCGATCTCAATCAGGAGGCACCGTAATGTTCACCGGCATCGTGGAAGAAGTAGGCCGCATCGCACAACGCGAGCAGGCCGGCGACGACATTCGCATCACCGTCACCGCGCACCACGTCACAGGCGACGCGCAGGTAGGGGACTCCATCAGCGTGTCCGGTTGCTGCCTGACGGCCACCGCCGTGGAAGCGGACGGGTTTACCGTCGAACTAACCGAAGAAACCCTCCGCGCGACCGCGCCACGTTGGGAGCCGGGCGTGGCCGTGAACCTAGAGCGCGCCATGCCGGCCAGCGGCCGTTTCGGCGGGCATGTGGTCGCCGGGCATGTCGAAGGTGTCGGCACGGTGCTTGAACGCGATGATCGTGACGGCGCAACGGTGCTGACGGTCGACGCGCCAGCGTCGCTCGCGCCATGGTTGCTGCCCAAAGGCAGCATCACCGTCGATGGGGTGAGTTTGACCGTGGTGGACGCCGGCGGTCCGTACGGCACCAAGCCCGACTGGCCGGCGCACCGCTTTTCGCTGTGGCTTATCCCCCACACGTTGAACGTGACCACCCTGAGCGATCTCCAGGTTGGATCGCTCGTCAACCTTGAAGCGGATGTGATGGCGCGCTACGCCGCTCGGGCGGCCGCGCTGGAAGGACCGGAAACCGAATGAGCAACGAAGCCACGGGACTGACGCCCACCGAAGGGCTGCTTGAGGAACTGCGTGCGGGCCGCCCGGTGATCGTGGTCGACGACGAAGACAGGGAGAACGAAGGGGACTTGATCCTGCCGGCCGAGACGGTGACCGACGAGCAGATGGCGTTCACCATTCGTCATACCGGTGGGGTGATCTGCTTGGCGATGACCAACGAGACCGCCGACCGTTTGGACCTGCCACCGATGGTGGCCAAGAACACCGCCCGCAGAGGCACGGCCTACACCGTGTCGGTTGAAGCTAAAGAAGGCATCACGACCGGCATCAGTGCGGCCGACCGTGCCACCACCGTCAGGACCGTGGCCAGAGACGACATTGCAGCAGACGATCTTGCCCGACCAGGGCACGTGTTTCCTCTACGGGCGAAAGACGGCGGGGTACTCAGGCGTGCTGGGCACACCGAGGCGGCCGTGGACCTGTGCCGCTTGGCGGGGTTCAAGCCGCTCGGCGCAATCAGCGAACTGATGCACGACAATGGACAGATGATGCGTCTGCCTGCCCTGCTGGCATTCGCGCAGGAACACGGACTGAAGGTCGGCACGATCGCTGATCTGATTCGCTACCGGCTTGAGAAGCAGGACGGGTTTGTAGAGCGGGTGGAGGATGCCGAGCTACCGACCGCTTTCGGTGCGTTCCGCGTGGTCGGCTACCGCGACGTACTGCACGGCAAAGAGCATGTCGCGCTGGTGAAAGGCGACGTATCAACAGGCGACCCCGTACTGGTCCGCATGCATTCAGAGTGCCTGACGGGTGACGCGCTTCACAGCCTCCGTTGCGACTGTGGTGCGCAGCGCGACGCCGCCCTGGCCGCCATCGAGCGCGAAGGGTGTGGCGTGCTGGTGTACTTGCGTCAAGAAGGTCGGGGCATCGGACTGTTGAACAAAATTCGTGCCTACCGCCTCCAAGACGAAGGGGCAGATACGGTCGAAGCCAACGAACGCTTAGGCTTCCCTGCCGACCTGCGCGAGTACGGCGTCGGCGCGCAGATCCTGGTGGACTTGGGTGTTCAAACGCTGAAGCTCATGACGAACAACCCGAAAAAGATCCGGGCGCTATCAGGCTTTGGCATGACGGTTGCTGAGCGCGTGCCGCTCCATGCGGGTGAGACCGAACACAACGCGAGGTACTTGGCCACCAAACAGGAAAAAATGGAGCATCTCAAGGACCGTTGACCTGAACGGCATCCAGTCAAGTCTCAGGTACCGCGCGCTCGCCCCAAGACGTTTGCGTCTTGAAGGATCGCCGCTGCGGCCTGCTCACCGGATGCGAGCGCCCCTTGAATCGACGAACCGCGTGTGGCTTCCGAGGCCAACCACACGCCAGGAAGGCCCGTCTGCGGTGACGCAAGCAGTCCGTGAATGCCGGGAGGCTGCGCGAACTGCGCGTGCGGAATGGTGCGCACAGCGAGGGTTTTAAACGCGTTGACCTGCTCGCCGTACCAGGCCTCAAGCGCGCTCCGGACGGCGGTTTCAACCTCACCCTCATCGCGTTCGGTACCCAGCACCGTCACCGATAATAGGGCCCGTCCCGCTGGCGCAACGCCTTTGTCGGCATTGGATATCCACGTCGCGTCGTTGATCGGCTTGCCATCTCCAAGCAGGATGCGTGCCTCTTGGTCCACACCCTCAGGGGCGTCAAACCAGACGTAGGTTGCGCCCTTGGAACCCTTGGGGACGCCTACACCAAGCAGGCGCTGTGCCTCGGCGGGATCGGTGGCGACCACCACCCGGTCGGCCGTGACGGCCTCACCGTCGAGGTTCACCGTCACCCGGCCACCGTCTGCTGAAATGGAACGGACGTTCGCCTGAAGCATGACATCCAAACCTTGGGCCAAGCGCGCGGGCAGCGCCCCCATACCGCCTACCGGCCGGGCGGCCCCACCTTCAATCAGCATGCGCAGGTAGTACCGAAACACCCGCGCAGACGTCCCCAGGCTACGGTCCAAAAAAATGCCGCCAAAAAACGGACGGAAGAACCGTTCGAAGGCGCGTTCACCAAAACCAAAACGGCGTAGGTACGCCTCGGCCGTCTCATCCGGCCCTGTCAGGAGTGACGCCAGCGGTGCGAGCCGCACCGAAGCTGCGAGCGCCCCAAGCCGCATCACATCCGCCGCTGAGAACACGTCGCGGTTGATGAGGTCCCGGCGGGCGTCGCGGTCGCGAAAAGGGTCGCCCACCACCGACGTGCCGCCCGCCTGCCGCACCGCCGCGCCACTTGGCAGCATCACGAGCGGCAGGCCCCCACGTCCGATCAGGCGGCGGTAGCTTGGGTAGGCCGGAAACAACACCTGAAACCCACGATCGATCAGGAAGCCGTCCACCCGATCGCTGCGCACCCGGCCGCCGACACCATCGCCCGCTTCGAGCACGCGGACCTCGGTGCCGGCGTCATGTAAAACCCGTGCTGCCGCCAAGCCAGCAAGGCCGGCACCGATCACCAAGACGCTGAGGCGCTCTTGGCTCAACGGTCCTCTCCCGCCTGAGGTTCAATCCGCCGCCGGAGGCGGCCATCGGGTTCTGGACGGGCACCTGAGCGTTCGATCACCCACGCCGACACACCCGCCGCAAACCGGCTGGCGTCCAACGGATCCACACCGTTCAGCCAGCGGGACAGAAACGCACCCGCGAAGGCGTCGCCCGCTCCCGTGGCGTCCACTTGCCGGCTTTCGACCGGCGGAACGTGCGCACTCGCTGCACCTTCGGTTTGGACCCGCACACCCTGCGCGTCCAACTTAAGGACGATCCGGGCGCCCGGATAGCGTTCCGATAAGCCTGCGACCGCCTTTTCAGGGTCCGTTTCTCCGGACAGGACGCGACCTTCATCGGCGTTTGGGAACAACAAGTCAAACCCCAAATCGGCGGTGAAGCGCACGAACCGGTCAACCCCGACCTGTTCAATGAGCTGGAAGCTGGCCGGGTCAAACGACGCCGTGCCACCCGCACGCTTAACGAGCTGCACCGCCTCACGTACCGCTGAGCGTGGGGGGTTGGCGAAGAACGACCAGCCTGAGACGTGAATGTGCGGTGCGTTTTCAAGGGCGGCGCGTGGCAGTTCGCTTGGCAGGAGGTAGTGATCGGCGCCCTTGCCGGACACCATGGAACGTTGCCCGCGGTGATCGATCCACACCGCCACCGAGCCGGTGGCGTGCGCTTCGCTGGTGATCAACCAGCCCTCCACGCCTTCGCGTTCAAGCTCCTCGGCGGCCAGGTCGCCCAGACGGTCGCGACCTACCTTGCCAACAAACGCCGTGGGCAGTCCGCACCGTTGCGCCCAAACGGCCGAGTTCGCCGCTGAGCCGCCCGGAGCGAGGTTGACCTCACCGAAGGTGTCACCGCCCGCGAGCAGTTCGGCGTTGGTCCTAATGAGGACGTCCCAAGCGTAATCGCCCACGACCCAAAGCTTCGCCATGGACGGCAAGGTAGCACCGTTCGCTCGCGGGTCACGTTCGCTTGGCATGGGTAACCCGACTTACTGGACGCCGGACCGCAGTCGGTCGATGAGGTCCTTGAGGCGGGCGTGCCGCAGTTTGAGCGCTGCGCGATTCACAATGAAACGGGCTGACGACTCAAAGACAACGTCGACCTCTTCAAGGTCGTTGGCTTTCAGGGTTGAGCCGGTCTCGACGACGTCGACAACGGCGTCCGACAGGCCGCTGATGCAGGCGAGCTCAACGTTGCCAGCCAGGTGCACCACATCGGCGTCGATCCCCTGGCCGGCCAAATAGCGCGCCGCGACATGCGGGTATTTACTGGCGACCCGGCGGATTGGGCCGGTCTCACCGGCGGGCCGGATGAGCGACATGCGGCAGGCCGCAAAGCGCAGGTCGACCGGTTCGTAGACGTTCACGGCCGCTTCTTCGAGAACGTCCTTACCCACCACGCCGATCTCAGCCACGCCGAGTTCCACGTACTTCGGTACGTCGTGGTTGCGCATCACCAAGACGGTGCCTTCGGGTGCTTCGTGCCGCAACTTGCGGTCATCCACGTCAAGCCTAAGGTTTAAGCCGGCGTCAGCAAGGGCGCGTTGCGCCTGCTCGAGCACACGGCCTTTGGGAAGCGCCACCGTCAACGGTTTGTTCATGCGTCACGTCCCTGAGCGGCAGCTTCGATCGCGTTCACGTTGATGTCCAACGCAATCGCGTGAATCTCGGAACCCACCGCGAACCACTTGGCCCCAAGCCGTTCGGCTTCGCGGCGCACGCCGTCTAGGTCGGTGGCGATGCTGCGCGCCACCCGAAAGCCGGCCTGACGTAGCCGGTCGGCCACCTGATCATCAACCGCTAGGCCGTCGAGCGCTGGCTCGCTCACCGGTGCGCCGAGGGCACGCTCTAAACGTTCGAGGCTCAAGCTGAACCCTGCCGCGTAAGGCAGCAGCGCACCGTCGTACCGGCCGCCACCCAAAAGTGGCTGCCCGAAGTCTGGGGTGTAAGCACGGAAGGTGATACCGGTGTAGTACGTGTGACGGCGGGCCATACCCAAGTCGAGAAGCAGTTCACTGGGGTCATCGAACGCGTCAATCACGCCCCGAAGGTGCCGCAGTTGCGCCCTTGACGCGTCCCCGGCCGCCCAGCGTTCCGCCTCGTCGATGCGCTCCACCGGCCCGTACAGGTCAGGCATCGCTAAAAGCGCATCGGCGGTCGGGCCGACGATGCCGGCTGCAGCCAGTTGGCGTTCCACATCGGAGACGTCTTTGCGGTCGATCGCGAAGGCGAGTGCTTCACGCCGGTCGTGGGGCACGCCCGCTTCATGCATCAAGGCCGTCAGCAGTCCGGGACTACCAAGTTCCACACGCGGGGTGAGGCCCGCCAGACGGACGGTTTCGCGGGCTAAGTAAACGAGTTCTGCGTCGGCGCGTTCGTGGCTGACACCCACCAGTTCCACACCCACCTGGTGGAACTCGCGGGTACGGCCCACGTCAGGATGGATGGCTTGCCACACACTGCCGCTCACCTGGAGCCGGACGGGAGCGCCGGCGGCGAACTCGTGGGCGGCCACGTAACGCGCGACCGCCGGCGTGAAGTCGCTTCTCAAACTGAGTAGGCCGCCCGTTGGGTCGGTCAGCGTGAAGGCCTGCTCGGCTTTGGGGTGGGTCGCGTCGTACACCTCAAGCGCTGGCAGGTCCACAGGCTGGTATCCCCAGCGTGTGTACAGGTCGCTCATGCGGCGGACCAAGTCACGCCGCCTGGCAGCTTGAGGCGGTTCGGCGGGTTGCGTTCCTTTGGGTGCGGCGAACGTCACGCGTTTAAGCGTACCGCGCCGGGCGCTGCTAACTTCGGTAGGCGTTCAACGGGTTCTCGTCCGACTCGTCACCTTCAGGGGCGGCGTCACGGCGACGCGGCGACCGTGGACCGGACACGCCAGTGGCGTCCGTTTCCGCTCCCGGGAGCACAAACACCAACACCAAGCCGATGAACGTTTCCAGGGACGCAAGCATCACGCCGGTCGCATCCCAGGTGCCTAGCACCCCGTCCATGACAAAACGCGAGATGCCAACCACCAGCACAAACCCAGCCGCGGCACGCAGCGCGACGCGTGCGGCGTTCGGTCTGAGCAACACCCAGCCGGCCAGGAAGGCGACGTAGAGCATGCCGGATCCGTAGACCGCCCGAACGGTGGCCGCCCCGCGGGCTCCAAGGGCGTCGAGACCTAAAACACCCAACACAAAATCGGGGCGTACCCAAGCAAGCACCGCCATCACGACCAAGAAAACGAACGCCAATGTCGTGAGGGACGTACGCACACGCTGCAGCATGGCGGAACGTTACCACCCAACAGGCGTCCGCGCCGGTCAGCCGCCGCCGTGCAAGGCGAGGTTGTCCCGGTGGACCACCTCATCAAAATCGTGGCGACCTAGCTGCTCGGCCATGTCACGGCTGTGACGTCCCGCCATACGTCGGGCCTGGTCGGCAGATAGGTTGGTGAGCCCTCGGCCGTGCACGATGCCGTCGCGACCAAGGAGATCCACCACATCACCAAACTCAAACGAGCCGTGCACATCCACCACGCCGCTTGGTAGCAGGCTCTTGCCGGCCGCAAGGGCCGCGAGCGCGCCGTCGTCAAGGGTGAGCTGACCGCGTGGTGGTTGCTGCACAATCCATGCCTTCCGTGCCGACAGGGGCGCCCCGGCGGCCACGATCCGGGTCCCGCGGGGCTCGCCGCCAGCGAGTGACTTCAGCACGTCCGGATCGGCGCGTACGATCCACGTTTCAATACCCGCATCCCGAGCGATCGCGGCGGCCTTGAGTTTCGTTTGCATGCCGCCTGTGCCGCGCGGATCGTGGCTTGCGCCCGCCAGGCCCATGGCTGCGTCTAGGTCGTGAATCTCCTGCAGCGGGGCGTCCGCAGAACGTTCGGTGGGCGGTGTCGCGTAGAGACCATCGACATCGGTTAACAGGATGAGTGCGTCGGCGCCGACCAGTTGCGCAACCCAGGCGGAAAGGGAGTCGTTGTCACCCAGTTTGAGTTCGTCGGTGGCAACGCTGTCGTTTTCATTCACGATCGGCATGGCGCCAAGCTTCAAACTCGCATCGAAGGTGTTCTTGGCGTTGACGTACGTCCGGCGGTTGTGGACGTCGCCGGCGCTGAGCAGGATTTGGGCGACCGGCGTCGGCGCAAAGGCGGCCTCCCAGTGCCGCATGAGCAGTTCTTGGCCGACGGCGGCGGCAGCTTGCATGCGCGGCAGCGTGAGCGGCAGTTTGAGGCCCAACCGTTCACGACCGGCGGCGCCTGCCCCTGACGACACCAACACCGGTGCGTGTCCTGTGGTGCGTCCAAGCTCCAAGATGGCGTTCGCTAGGTTTTGCATGCGTTGCGGGTCGATGCGGCCGTCTTGATCGGTGATGCTGCTCGTGCCGACCTTGACGACCACACGCCGCCACGGCCGCCTTGGGGTGGTGCCATGCGGTTGGGGTGTCATCGCGACGCATCGTACCGCCGGAAGGCCGCGAGGCACGAACATGCTACGCTCGCGCCTTCACGGGTTTTCTACGGGCCCACCAGGAGGCAGGCATGAACATCGCCATCGTTGGATCCACCGGCGCCGTTGGGCAAGAGTTGCGTCAACTGCTTCACGAACGGTCGTTCCCAGTGACCGGTGTCCGCTTCTTTTCGTCCCCGCGGTCGGCGGGCAAGCAAGTCGATTTTGGTGGCACGAGCGTCACGGTGGAGGCGTTGCCTGAAGACGGCAACCTTGGCGCCGAGCTGGTGTTTTCATCGGCTGGTGGCAGTGTCGCCAAGGCGCACGCACGCGCGTGGGCGGAGCACGGTGCGCTGGTGGTGGACAACACCAGTGCGTGGCGGATGGACCCGAACACGCCGCTGGTGGTGCCGGAGGTCAATGCTGACGCGATTGACACGCATGCCGGCATCATTGCCAACCCCAACTGCTCAACCATCCTGGCGCTCATGGCGCTCGCGCCGTTACACCGCGCGTTTGGACTGACACGCGCCACGGTCGCGACCTACCAAGCGGTGTCCGGTGCAGGCGCGAAAGGGCTCGATGAACTGACGCGCATGACGCGAGCGGCGTTGGACGGCACGCCGGCCGAACCGGAGGTGTTTGAGCACTCCGTTGCGTTCAACCTGTTCAGCCACGATAGTGACGTAGGCGAGGATGGCTACAACGTCGAAGAGCGCAAGTTGCTGCTCGAATCCCGAAAAATCCTTGGGGTTCCCGACTTGGCGGTGAGCGCGACGTGCGTGCGGGTGCCGACCTACCGGGCGCACGCCGAAGCGATTCACGCTGCCTTTGAGCGTCCGGTCAGCGACGACGAAGCACGCGCCGTGCTGGCGTCCGCCCCTGGGGTGACCTTGGTGGACGACCGTGCCGGCAACCGCTTCCCAATGCCACTTGACGCCTCGGGTCAAGACAATGTGCTGGTGGGGCGGATTCGTGAGGATGCGAGTTTGCCTGGCGGGATTGCGCTTTTCTTGGCGGGCGATCAAATCCGCAAAGGCGCCGCCTTGAACGCCGTGCAGATTGCTGAAGCGTGGCTGGAGCGCGGCCGGCCTGGAGGACGCTAAGGCGCGGCCTCTCCCGGTGGGGTCTGCCAGGCCTCGCGGTCGATCCGCCCAAGCCGCTGGTACACCAGCACAGCACCCCACTCGCGCACGAGCAGGTCGACGCGTGCCATGCGTTCAGCGGCAGCTGGAATGTTCGGCCATCCCCAGCGTGGTGCAGCCGCAGAAGGATCAACCGGGTACGGCACGGGCGACCATCCGAGCGTCTCGAACGTGGCGTGGGCGCGAGGCATGTGCCACGCACTGGTCACAAGCAACCACGTCTCGCCTGGGGTGGGGCGCGCAGCATCGAGGGCCAACCGGGCATCGTCGTAGGTGCTTCTGGACGCCTCGAGAAAGGTGACACTCCGGCCTGCATAGGCCGGCCCGAAAAAGAAACTGCGGTCGTTGGGTTCAGCGCGCAAGTCGTTGCCGTATACGTCGCGCGGCACGCCCGTCAGGATCAGGCGGGCGTTTGGGTAGCGGCGCGCAAGGGCGTCGCCCGCGATGACGCGTTCAGCCGACCGACCGAGCACGAGTTGGTCAGCAGCCCGACTTGACGGCCAGTCCACTGCACCCCCGAGCACGACGATGCCGTCCACCTGCACCGGCAAGCCGGCCTGGGTTTGGACGGTGCGCTCAAGCGGGACAGCCAGCCAATAATCGATGGGTAGGGCGATCACGGCAAGCCATGCCAGGAGCGTCAGCGCGATGCTTCTGCGTGCCAAGCCGGTACGGCCGAATAACGCTGCGAGCCAACCGAAGAGCAGCAGGACCAGTAGCAGGCTGCTTGGTTGCAGCACCCACCAGAGTAGGTCGGTCATGGACGCCTCGCGCGCTTGCTTGCGGTTTCTCGTATACTCACGGCAGTCATCGTTGCATTAAACGTTCATTGTGTGGGGCGCAACCGCGTCTCAAGGGATGAGAGGAGCCACTCATGGCACTGACGATTGTGACCGATTCAACCTGCGACCTTCCCAAGGCCGAGCTGGACGCCCTGAACGTCGTTCGCGTTCCGCTTTACGTGCACTTTGAAGGCGAAACGCGCAAAGACTGGCTGGAGATTCAGCCAAAGGAGGTCATGGAACGGATGGCGCAAGGGGCGGAACCCGCGACCACCAGCCAGCCGACCCCTGAAGATTTTGCGTCGGTGTACCGCGAGGCGGTCGCTGCCGGCTCCACGGACATTCTTGTGGTGACCATTTCGTCAGACCTGTCAGGCACCTACCAGTCGGCCACCCTTGCGGCCAACGAGGTGGACGCTGCTGTGGAAGTGTTTGACAGCAAGAATGCCAGCCTTGGTGCGGCGTTCATGGTGCGCCGGGCTGCCGCCATGCGCGATGCCGGCAAACCTGTGGGTGAGATTGTGAAAGCGCTTGAGGATATTCGCGAGCGCAGCAAGTTGATTTTCACGGTGTCGACGCTTGAGTACCTGCAGAAGGGTGGCCGGATCGGCCGTGCGAGCGCACTGGTGGGCAGCCTGCTGAACGTTAAGCCCCTGCTTACGCTTGACAATGGTGTCGTCGCAGCGGCGGGTCGTGCCCGTGGCGCGAAAAAAGCATTGAAGACGCTGGTTGAGACGGTGCAGAGCACCGCGGATGCGCACTCAGACGGTGAGCTGGTGTTGTCGTTCCTGCATATTCAAGACCCCGAAGCAGCCGATCGTTTGCGTGCCGCGGTTGACGAGGCGGGAATCAAGTACCGCCCAGCTGGGGTGTACGAGATGGGCGCCGTGATCGGTGTGCATGTGGGTCCAGGCACGTACGGTGCGTACGGGTTTGTGGACCCGAACCCTGAGCTGGGGCTGGCCGGCCTCAACTAATTCGGGACGAATGTCCTGAAACCCCGTCTGCAACGCCTTTTATTGATACTCAAACCACCGCGCAACGCGGTGGTTTGTGCTAGATTGCCGGGGTCAACCACGGGGGGTAGAGCGACGATCGGCTCGACCCATGGTTTTGCTGAACGTCACCCAACCGCCTGAAGGAGGAAGCAATCGTGCAAACCCATCGGTGGCTGCGACCTGCCGGACTCTTAAGCCTGCTGGCCTTAGGGCTTTCTGGCTGCGAATTCGCGGGCCCGCAATCGATCTTCGACACGGCAGGCCCCATCGCTGAAGCGCAACGGGACCTGTTCGTCTGGTCGTACCAACTGAGCTGGATCGTGGTGATCGGCGTCTTTGGCGTCATGGGCTACGTCATTTGGCGTTTCCGTCAACGCAAAGGCAGCGACGCGATCCCCAAACAGTTCCATGGCAACACCGCGCTCGAAATTTGGCTCACGATCATTCCCGTCATCATAGTCATCGCGGTGGCCGTCCCGACCGTGCGCACCATTTTTGCCACCGAAACGCGCGTCGTTCCGGACGAAGACGCCGTGATCGTCAACGTCACCGGCTACCAGTGGTGGTGGCGCTTCGAGTACCCCGAATTGGGCATCGTGACCGCGAACGAACTGGTCATCCCGACCGACCGGCAGGTTGTCGTGAATCTTGATTCGGCCGATGTCCTCCACTCCTTCTGGGTGCCACGCCTCGCCGGCAAGCGGGACATGATTCCTAACCAGAACAACCAACTTCACTTCACGGCGGACGAGCCGGGCGAGTATTACGGCCAGTGTGCCGAGCTGTGCCTTGGGGCGCACGCGTACATGAAGTTCCGGGTCATCGCCACCGACGATGCCGAGTTTGATGCATGGGCCACGTCGTTCCAGGAAGCTGCCGACCGTACCGTGCAAGCTGACCCGCAAATTCAGCAAGGTGAAGCGCTGTTCGCCACCAAAGGTTGCGCCACCTGCCACACGATTGACGGCTACCGCGATGACGTCCGCGTCGGCACGCCCGACTTTCCAAACCTGACCAACTTCGGTTTGCGGAACACCATCGCTGCGGCGGTCGTGGACAACACCCAAGCCAACCTGGAGCAGTGGCTTCGCGATCCACAATCCATCAAGCCTGGCAACCGTATGCCCGCCGTTTGGGACACCAACGACCCCAATGCCGACGAAGAAATTGCGGCTGTGGCGGCCTACCTACGGAGCCTTGGTGTCGAACCCGCCACACAAACCCAAGCATCGATAGGAGCGAACCATGGCGATCGGTAGACAACCCCTACGGCCTGCCGCCGACGTTGGCTTGCTACAGCGGCCCACCTGGACCGAGGGGCTCGTCAGCTGGCTCACGACCGTTGACCACAAACGCTTGGGGCTGCTGTACATCTGGACAAGCTTCATGTTCATGGGCTTCGCCAGCATCGAGGCGTTCTTAATTCGGTTGCAGCTTGCGGCACCGGGCAACACACTGCTCAGTCCCGACGTGTACAACCAGATGTTCACGATGCACGGTGTCACGATGGTGTTTTTGGCCATCATGCCGCTCGGGACCGGCTTCGCGAACTACTTCGTACCGCTGATGATCGGTGCTCGCGATCTTGCCTTCCCCAGGCTGAACGCATTCGGCTACTGGATTTACGCCGCCGGTGGGCTCTTCCTGTACTCCTCCTTCTTGCTTGGGGGCGCCCCTGACGCCGGTTGGTTTGCGTACGCACCACTCACGTCGCTGAGTAACAACCCCGGAAACGGCACCGACTTCTACATGATCGGTTTGTTGATCGGTGGGATTGGCACGCTCGTGACCGCCATGAACCTGATCGTCACCATCTTCAGCATGCGAGCACCCGGCATGACCATGATGCGCCTGCCGGTCTTCGTCTGGATGATGCTGGTGACGTCATTCCTGATCGTCTTCGCCTTCCCGCCGCTGACCATCGCCCTGCTGCAAATCATCATGGACCGCACCTTCGGCACGCTCTTCTACGTGCCGGAAGCCGGCGGCCTGCCGATCCTGTGGCAGCACCTGTTCTGGATTTTCGGTCACCCGGAGGTGTACATCATCATCCTCCCTGCCTTCGGTGTGATCTCTGAAGTCATCCCGACGTTCAGCCGCAAACCGCTCTTCGGTTACCCCGTCATGATTCTTTCGGGCATCTTCATCGGCTTCATGGGCTTTGCGGTCTGGAGTCACCACATGTTCACGACCGGCCTCGGTCCGGTTGCCAACACCGCCTTCAGCATCACGAGTTTTGTGATCGGGATTCCAACCGGCGTGAAGGTCTTCAACTGGCTTGGCACCATGTGGGGAGGCGCCATTCGCTTCACCACATCCATGTACTACGCGATGGCGTTCCTGTTTAACTTCGTGTTGGGTGGCATTACCGGCATCATGCTCGCCATGCCACCGTTTGATGCGCAGGCGAACAGCACCTACTTCGTGGTCGCCCACTTCCATTACGTGATGGGTGGCGGCGCCCTCTTCGCGTTCTTTGCCGGTGTGTACTACTGGTTCCCGAAATTCACGGGGCGCATGATGAACGATCGCCTCGGCAAGGTCGCGTTCTGGTTCTTCTTCATCGGCTTCAACATCATCTTCATGCCGCAGCATTTCGCTGGCCTGATGGGCATGCCACGTCGTATTCAAACGTTTGAGGCCGGCATCGGACTTGAGCTTGTGAACCTGATCTCCACGGCCGGTACGTTCGTCATGCTCGCCGGTATCCTGCTCATCCTTGCCAACGTCATCCAAGGTTTCCGGGCGCCCAAAACAGCTGGGAACGACCCGTGGGACGCACGGACGCTGGAATGGAAGACCACCAGCCCGCCGCAGCACCACAACTTTGACGAGCAACCCATCGCGCTAGACCGCGATGCCCTGTGGGCCGAAAAGTACCCAGAGCATGCCCACCCCGACGATGCGAGTGCCTACGAAGGTATGGACTTCGACCAAGGTGGCATCCACATGCCCGGTCAATCCTGGTACCCGTTCGCGATGGCCGTCGGCATTCTCGTCGCGTCGTACGGCATCCTGTTCCACAACTTCGTGCTTGCCGCCATCATGGGTGTGTTCGTCGTCGTCACCACCTACGGCTGGGCGTTTGAAGGCGTGGGTGGGCATCATGTCCATCCCAACAAGACAGCAACGGAAGGGGCGCACGACTAATGGCCAGCCAAGCACCTGCCGCACCGTCCGCTGCGCCTGCCCACGGCTGGCGAAGCAGCAAGCTGCCGGACATCAAACTATTGATGTGGATCTTCCTTGCGTCCGACATCATGTTCTTCGGCACGCTCATCGGCACCTACCTCATCTACAAAGGGCGCAGCCTGACCGGGCCGTACCCGCTCGACGTGCTCGATATCCCGCTCACCACGGTCAGCACGTTCGTGCTGCTCATGAGTTCATTCCTCATGGTGATCGCGCTGGACGCCCTCAGGAAGAACAAGATTCAGCAGTTCCGCCTGTGGACTTTTGGCGTGGTCTTTTTCGGAGCGATCTTCCTTGGCTTTCAGATTTACGAGTTCAACCACTTCGTGGATCTCGGGCTGACCCTCGGCGGAAACCTCTTCGGTAGCACCTTCTATGTGCTCACCGGAACGCACGGGGTGCACGTCGCGATCGGCATCTTGTGGCTTGGATCGATCCTCGTTAGTAGCTACATCCGCCCTTGGACGGCAAAAGATGAGGTGTACCTCGAAGTCGCCGGGCTGTACTGGCACTTCGTGGATCTTGTCTGGATCGTCATTTTCACGCTCGTCTACCTGGTCGACTTCGTTTAAGGACGCATCATGGCTGAAGGCAACCACAAAAACCACAGCATTCGACCGTACGTGATTGTCGCGATCGTCCTGGCGATCATCACGTACCTCGAATTCGCCATCATCGAGTACGAAATCCCATTCCTTGGTCAAACCGCCACCATGTGGTGGTTGATCCTCATGTCGATCGCCAAGTTCGTGTTCGTCATCTACTACTTCATGCACCTCAAGGACGATGACGCCGCCTACTCCGGATTTTTCTGGAGTGGCATGGTGATCGGGTTTGGCACGTTCATCGCATTTAGTTTCCTGATGACCGCGCCGGCCAGCCTTAGTTTCGTGCGCACACAGCTCGCACCCGATGGGCAATTCGTGCACGGACAGCACGCCCAGAGCGACTACGGACATAAAGGCATCGACGAAGCGACCATGGCGTCGATTGAATCGGACGGTTACAGCCGGAACCTTTCGAGCGTGTTCGACCATACGCGCCCGAAAAATCAGCAAGTGCTGTTCACCCCACCGGCCGCCGCCACCAGCGGTTGGACGCTTGCTGAGCCTGAAACGGCGGTCGCCGCAACACCAGAGGCAGCCCCTGCAGAACCGACGGCAGAAACGCCAGCAGCGGATGACGTACAAGCGCAGGCCCCTTCAGCTGAATGGGACCGCGAGCTTGGGGCCACAACCTACACCCAGGTCTGCTCAGCGTGCCATCAAGCCACCGGCATGGGCGTTCCAGGTGCCTTCCCACCCCTCGCAGGGCACGCCCCAACGCTCGTGCAAGTCGACGGAGGTCGAACGCACCTCATTCACACGGTGCTTTACGGACTGCAAGGCCCGATCGTGGCCGGCGGGATGACGTACAACAGCGTCATGACGGCGCAAGCGGTTGACGATGAACAAACCGCCGCCGTGTTGAATCACATCCTCAACGAATGGGGCAACGACGCCGAACTGCCGGACGGTTTCACGCCGATTACCGCTGAGGAAGTTGCCGCCGAGCGTGGGCTTGGCCTCACGGGCGCTGATGTGCATGAGGCACGCCAAGCGCTTGGTCTTGAATAAGCCTTCAACCAAACCTTGATGTGTTGCGTTGGGCCGGGCTTTTGCTCGGCCCAACGCTTATGATGAACCCCATGCCGGAGCTTTACTTGTCGTGGCAATTGGATCCTGTCCTCATTGGCAGCCTCGTGACGCTCGCCACCCTGTACGGGCTTGCGGCCGGACCGCTACGGTCCCGCATCGCGCCGGGTGAAGCGTTCCCAGTCACCAAGGCGGCGTACTTCTACGGGGCGATCGCCCTGCTGTACTTGGTCGAAGGCTCACCGCTGCACGACCTTGCCGAACGCTACAGCCTCACGGCGCACATGGTGCAGCACCTCGGCATCTCCTACGTGGCTGCTCCACTGATGGTGTGGGCCACCCCGGTGTGGATGCTTCGGCCGCTGTTCCGGCACGCCCAGCTAGGCCCGGTGTTTAAGCTCCTCACCAATCCACTCGTGGCGTTTGGGACGTTCACCCTGTTCTTCAGCTTTTGGCATGTCCCAATCATTTACGATTCGGCGTTAAAAAACTCCACCTTGCACCACTCCCAGCACGTCCTGTTTCTCATCAGCAGCCTGATGGTGTGGTTCCCACTGATGAGCAAGGTTCCCGAACGGCCTCCGCTGCCGTACATCGCGCAACTCATTTACCTGTTCTTGCTGCCGGTCTTCCAACTCCCCGTGTTCGGTACCGTCACCTTCGCGGACAAAGTCCTCTACCCCACTTACGCCAACGCCATTTGGACGCTCGGCATGCCGGCACTGCATGAGCAAGCCCTTGCAGGCGCCGTCATGAAGGTCGGTGGGCTCTTCGCTTTCGGCATACCGTTCGCCTACATTTTCTTCCGCTGGTACAAAGAGGAGACGCGCCAAGGCGCGGCGGTCGCTGCGTTCCAAGAAGCGCAGAACCCCTCAAAACAGGGTGCGACCCCTTAAACCACCGGAGGACACCGCATGATTGACGCCATCGCCTTTGACTGGGGCGGAATTTTCACGGAAGGTACCTTCGACTCACAAGCGCACGTGGACCTTGCAGGGCTCTATGGCCTTGAGCCAAGCGTCGTTGAGCCTGACTACCTCGAGTTAATGAAAGCGTTTGAAGAAGGTGCTTACGACCTGCCGGGCTTCAAGGGGGCGTTAGAGGCACGCCTCAATGCTGGTGAGGTAAGTCTCGACGTCTTTCGGGAGGCATTTTTAGGAGCCGTCAACGAACGCGCCGTCATGTACGACGTGGTGCAAGCGATTCCAGACCGATTTGTGGTGGGCATGCTGTCGAACAATGTGCCTGAGTTATGCGACCGCGTGCGGACCGACCCTCGCTTAGACCGCATGGACGGACGTTTCGTGTTTAGTAACGAGATCAAGGTGCGCAAGCCCGACCCGGAAGCGTACGCCCACCTTGAAGACGCCTTGGCTGTGCCGGCTGCCCACGCGATCTTCATTGACGATGCCGCGCACAACATTCAGGCGGCTGCCGAGTTCGGTTTTAAGACCATCCATCTAACCGACATGCCGGCCTTCTACCGTCAGTGGCGTGAACTCCTACCGGACGTGCCCCTGCCCGGCCAAGCATGAGCGAAAGCCGTCCGGCTGAACGACCCATCAAACTGCTGCAAGGGTACGTCTGGTTTCCCAAAACGTCTGAACTCGATTTGCGGACGTACCTGCCAGAACGCCTAGACGATGGTGTGCACGTGCTGATCGACCGTCTGCCCGCGGCACCCTTTTCGTTTTTTGATGACGGCACTCCTGCCGCCACGCAGCACATTCACCAACTGACGGTTGTCACCATGGGTGAGGATGAAGCCAGCGTGGAGCCGCTTTTGCCATGGGCTGCTGAGGTGCTTGAGGAGAAGCTTGAGTCAACCCCGGCGGAGGTGGGTTGGCAGATTTTAGATGACTTGCGTGCCGTTCAGGATTTTTACGGGACGGATGCCTAGTGCCGTGCGGCATGACGGCTTGCGCAGCGTAATTTAATGCCCATGGACCTGCGCTTAAGCGAAGAGCAGCAGCATGCCGTAGACCTGTCTGCCGCGGCCGACACGACCGGCATCGTGGCCCGCGCAGGGACCGGTAAGACCCACACGCTACGTGCCATCGCCCACCGCACCGCAAGCGAGCGCAGCTTATTTGTGGCGTTCAACCGTGCGATCGCCCAAGAAGCGCGACAAAAATTCCCCACGAACGTGGACGTCAAAACACTGCACGCCTTGGCGTTCGGCCACCTCAGGCGTGAGCACCCAAACCTGCCCGAACGCGTGCAGGTACGCATCCCACACGACGCGTGGGTGGCGCTTGCCGGCTTGGACGAGGACGATCCCGATCTTGCCGTGCACATCACGGCCCTCAGGCGGCTTTACACGCGCTTCACCCAAAGCGCCGACCCGCAACCAGACGCCTCACACCTCCACGTGGAAGAAGGCGACCCTCTGTTCCGGGACTTAGGCGCCGACCCGCAGGAACGCTGCGCTTGGTATGCACTTAAGGTGCAACAGGCATGGCAGCACTTAACCGCTGACGACACCCCGTACCCTATCGATCACGACGGATACTTAAAGTGGTTCGCCTTGACGTCGCCGCGCCTTGCTTACGACCGGCTGTTGGTGGATGAGGCACAAGATTTAGCGCCTGTCATGCGCGACCTGGTGGCCCAACAATCGGCCGCGACCACGTTTGTGGGCGACCCTGCCCAGCAGATTTACGCGTGGCGGGGTGCAGTCAACGCCATGCGTTCGCTGCGTGGTCGCTCGGCGACGCTGACCGCGTCGTTTCGTTTCGGGCCTGCGATTGCAGCGGCCTCCAAGCGCATCCTTAACGTCCTTGAACCGACCGCCGAGCTCACCGGGCGCGGCGAGTCCGGCCACGTCATGTTCAACCCAGCCCCAACCGACCAGGCGCGCACGATCGTTTGCAGGAGCAACGCCGGTGTCCTCGAGGCTGCCCTGGCGCACGCCACTGCCTCACTTCATATTGTCGGAGGGCTCAGCGAAGCCGTACAGGAAGCCCAGTACGTGGCCGCCTTGCGCAACAACCGGCCGCAACCGGTTCGCTGGAAAGGACCCATTCCGCAGCGGCTTGCAGGCTTGCGAACGTGGTCTGCCCTGGAAGAGGCCGCCGACCGCAACGGCGGGTCACTCAAGCGCCTCAAGCGCCTTGCCGACCGGTACGGCGCGCAACTTCCCAGTGCTTTGCGTGCCATCACAAGCAGCGCCAGCGACAGCGAATCTGAAGCGTCGGTGGTGATCACCACAGCGCACAAAGCCAAAGGGCGCGAATGGGATCACGTTGAAGCATGGGACGACTTTCCAGACCCACCCACCGACCACAAGGCGCTGCTCAAACGGCCCAACATAGAGCGTGACGTCGCAGAACTCAACCTGCTCTACGTCACGCTCACGCGCGCCCAGCGCACGCTGTATGTCGGCCGCCTGTCAGGCGCTCTTCAGTCCTTGCTGGGGGCTAACTGACGCGACTTGCGGGTTGGCTTCGGCCGGCGCCGGCACATCGGGCGCCTCCAAGGACGCTCTCGGTTCAAACCTCTGAATACGCTCAATCCGTCTTGCTTCCACGCGAGTCGCCCACCGCCGAACGCCGTCATTACCCGCCCAAGTTTCCGTCACGAGCCGGCCTTCCACGTACGCAGGCACGCCCTTCTGGAGGCCTCGGCAGGCTTCGGCATGCTCCCGCCAGGCGGTCACATCCACGAAGTGCGTGCGTGCCTCACCGTCGGGCTTGCGGGCCGTATTGACCGCCAGGCTGACACGTCCGAGCGCCCCACCGTTGGGCACGTCACGCACGTCCGCGTCACGGACCACATTGCCGATCAGGCGCACTTGATTCTTAGCGTTTTTTAGGCGCGGCTGCTGCTTTGCGTCCAGCACCACCTCAGAGCTGGGATCCAGCTGACCCCAATCAAACAGCTCCAGCCGGTCGGCCACCACATCAAGGGTGTGGCGCAAACGGCCATCCGGCTGCTGAACACTGCGTTGCTGAAGGTGACCGTGCACGAACAGCCGGGCGCCGACCGGCAAGCGGTCCATAATCCGTTCTGCCTGACGGCCGTACGCCGTGATGCGGTGGTACCAAGGCCTCTCGCGTAGGACACCATCCTCATCCACCTGACGGTCGTTGCCCGCCAGGTCGACCTGCATGACCGCGAGCGCCTCTGCGGTGTAGCGCACTTCGGGTTCGCGCACGGTCGTGCCGAGCATGGTGATGTCGGTCCATCCAATAGCCATGGTGTGGCCTCCTCTTCCTGCCGCGCGTCGGCGTGGCAAGACGAAGGTACGCAACACCGCCGCGCCTCGCAGCGGCCGTATGGCCGAATCGCCAGACACCCTCGGCAGAAACCGGTGTGTGTTGGGCAGCCCGGTTAGGGCGTGTTGGTCGGACGGGCGTCGTCCAAGACGATAATCCGGGTTTCGTCCGGGAACATAAACCCTTGCATGCGCGCCAACTGCTCGCGAAACATCGCATCGTTTGCGCGTTCGGCAACCGCCCGAAGTTCGGCCGCCTCAGACCGGTTGGCCTGCACATCCGCTTCAAGCGCCTCAACGGTCGCACCAAGCCGCAGGTAGCGGTTGGCTTCAACAGCCACCAGGAACGTCAGGTGCGCCACCCCGACAAGCATCACAACCGCAAGAAAACGAAACGCCCGCCGGTTGGGACCGGCAAACGGTTGCGACGCTTCTGCACCCTCAGGTCGTGTCACGCACCGAGTCTAGCAACGGCGTGTGGCGCGCCGAGGTTTAAGATTCCACATCCTGCGTAAGTCCTGCAGGCTCAAACAACCCCGTCTGTTCAACCTCCGCTGGAGGCGCCGGCAGGGCGTCAACCTCGACGTACTCAAGGTCAAGGCCGTGCAACTGATTACGCGCGGGTTCGGTCACAGCGGGTGCTGCCAGAATGCCGCGAACGGCTCCATCGACCAGCGTCCGGACGTGCCTTACGTACCGCTCAAGTTGGTGGACCGCCTCGTGTGTCGCTCGTCCACGCTTGAGTTCAACGACGACCCAGCGACCATCCCGGTCACGCCCCATCAGGTCAATGCCGCCCACCTCGACCGGCAGTTCGACATCGACGACTTCCAGGCCTTCCTCAATCACGTCAGGATTGGCTGCCAGGGCCCGCTGCATGTCGGCTTCGCTGCCTTGCAGCACGCGGGTGCCATGATCGCGAGGTTCCATGGCGACCGCATAGGCAGCGTCCAGAAACGCCACGCGAACCCACTCGGCTGGTGAGCGCCGCTCAGCGTGCAGTACCGCGCGCCCGCCGTCTTGCATGACGTGCACATCATCGACCTGCGGCTGCCAGTTGAGCGGTTTAATCCCGCGGGCGGCATGAATTTGAAGGCTGGCGTCAGGCTTCAAAATCAACAGGTAATCGCCTGCATCCGCCATGCTGGCTGCCCGGCCGTGGTACTCGACCTCCATCTCGCCGGCCACCTGTAACCACCGTCCGGGTTGACGCAGTTCGTCGTTTAAGAACGCCACCAGGTCGTCGGCGTTTGGGTCTTCAAGCCAGCTCAGGAGCACGTCCAGGAGGCTACCACCCGAACTTCGGGCCGGCGCACGTCGCCACCGCGTTACGCTTGCAGCATGGGTCAACTTGGTGCGCACGTATCGGTTTCAGGAGGCGTTGATCAAGCGGTTGAGCGGGCCGAGGGTCTGGGCTGTGAAGCGTTTCAGATTTTTGTGAAGAGCCCCAACCGTTGGCAAAGCAAAACGCGCAGCGACGAGGAAGTCGCTCGGTTTCAAAGCGCACGCCACGCGGCCGGCCTACCGGTGGTGGCCCACGCGGGCTACCTGATCAATTTGGCCAGCCCCGACGAGACCACCCGCGAACGTTCCGCTGCCTCGCTGGAAGACGAACTGCGTCGCTGCGAGGCACTTGGCGTTCCCGGACTGGTACTGCACCCTGGCGCCCCAAAAGATGACGGCCGTGAGGTCGGCATTGAACGCGTCGCCCGCGGGTTGGACGCCGCACTGGAAGCCACCGCCGGAATGGCGGTCAAGGTGCTGCTTGAGAACACAGCGGGGCAAGGCTCGACGCTGGGCGTCACGATGGAGGAGCTCACCGCGATCGATGGGCTGGCCGACCACAGCGAACGGATCGGCGTGTGCCTCGATACGTGCCACGCATTTGCGGCCGGTTACGACCTGCGCGACGAAAGCGAGTACGAGCGGCTGCTTGGTGAGCTTGACGGCGGCATCGGACTTAACCGTCTCCACGCGTGGCACTTGAACGACTCCAAGTTCCCTGCTGGTAAGCGTCGCGACCGACACGAAAATATCGGTGAGGGTGAAATCGGCTTGGGGGCGTTCGAACGGATTGTCAACGACACGCGTTTTAAGGACACCCCCATGGCGCTCGAGACGCCGCTTGGTGATGACGACCAGGGGCATGCCCGCGACCTTGCGACCTTGAAAGGGTTGCGCTAGGGCGCATGCGACCGTTACGGGTCGGCATCGTTGGCGCGGGGCAGCGGGGGCGGGACGCGTGGTCTTCCGCGCTGATGATCCGGCCCGACTTGGCTGAGGTGGTTGCCGTCTGCGACCCCAACCAGGAGCACGTCGAGCGTTTTCGAGCAAGCGTCCACAACCCAGAGCTTCCCGCCTTCGTGTCCCTTGAGGATGCGTTGGCGTCGGGAATCAAGCTGGACGCGGTGATCATCGCGACACCTGACGACGCGCACATTGAGCCGACGCAGGTTGCGCTTGCAGCCGACCTAGACGTCCTTCTTGAGAAACCGGTGGCACTGACCGCGGCTGGCGTGCGGGCACTCATTCAGGCTGAAGCCGCGTCACGCGGCCGAGTGGCGGTCGCGCACGTGCTGCGGTACGCACCCGCATATGAGCGGCTGAACGCCCTGCTCGCCGAAGGCGCGATCGGCACCGTTCGCGCGATTGAGCATGTTGAGAACGTGGGGCACGCACACTTCGCGCATTCGTACGTGCGGGGGCCGTGGCGTTCGACTGCGTCCGCCGCACCGATGCTGCTTGCCAAGGCTTGCCACGACCTGGATGTGGTTCGCATGCTGGCAGGCACCATGCCGGACACGCTGTCCTCGCTGGCTTCCGCCCGCTGGTTTACTTTTGAGAACGCGCCCGCTGGTGCGCCTGAATTCTGTTTGGACGGCTGCCCTGCTGAGGACACCTGTCCGTTTCATGCGGGCCGAATCTACCTCCAGCAGTACCGAGAGGCAGCGTGGCCGCGGACGGTCGTTGCGTGGCCTGGAGATGACGCGTCCGTGACGGCCGCCCTTGGGCGTGGACCGTACGGCCGCTGCGTGTACCGCTCAGATAACGACGTGGTTGACCACCAAACGGTGAGCATGCGGTTTGCGTCTGGCATGGTCGCGTCGGTCACCGTGACCGCGTTCGACGCTCGGAACACCAGGGAGACGACCGTGCGGGGCAGTTTGGGGACGCTGAAGGTTTGCTTAGAGGACGGTTTTATTGAGCGCACGATGTTCACTGACGGCCAAACCGAACGGCTACCGGTGCCTGCCAGCGTGGGTCACAGCAACGAAGATGCTGCTTTGTTGCATAAGACGTTGGAGGCCTGGTCGGGCCATTCAGGATCGCTGCGCACCGGTTTACGTGAGGCTGCAGACAGCCACCTGATGGCGTTCGCTGCCGAAGCGTCACGGCATGCTGGGGGCACTCCAGTAGCACCCACGCGCCTACCCAGTTAATCCAGGCCGTAACGGCCGCGGTGGTAGAGCAGCGGCGTACCGCCATAAACCACCAAATCCGTGACGAGCCCGACGAACAGGTCGTGGTCTCCCACGGCGTGACGTGCGTCAATACGGCATGCCACTTGGGCCACGGCGCCGCTCAGCACGGGTACGCCGGCCACCGTTTCGAAGTTCGGTTCCACCTCACTGGGCGCCCCCGCAAAAAGGTTGGAGTACGGCGCTTGATCGTCTTTGAGGATGGAAATACCGAAGGCATCCGACTCACGCAGCCGGTCGTACGTCCGGGCGCGATGGGCGATCGCGACGCCCACCAGCGGTGGATCAAGGGAAAGCGACATGAAGGCGTTGACGGTCAGACCCCGAGGCCCGCTGGGGGTGTCGACGGTGACGACCGTGACCCCTGTCGCGAAACGCCCCATCGCATCTTTAAACGCATCGGCTGTGACCATCATGCCTCCGTCCGGCCGCGTAGGCCGCTGCATGGTACCGAGGATGCGGTGAGGTCACGGCATTCGGGCCACACTCCGGCGTTAGCATGACGATATGAACGACACCGCGACGGATGCCCTGGAGGCCCTGGAGCGTTTAGAGATTCGTGCTGGCACCGTCATACGGGCCGAAGCGTTTCCCGAGGCGCACCGGCCGGCCTACAAACTGTGGGTTGATTTCGGGCCGCAGGTGGGGGTGCTGACCTCAAGCGCTCGCATTACCGACCTTTACGATCCAGAGGGGTTGGTGGGGCGTCAGGTGCTCGGGGCGACCAACCTACCGCCGCGGCGTATCGGTCCGTTCGTGAGCGAATGCCTGGTGATGGGCTTCAACACGGGCGATGGTGTGGCGTTGGCAGCCCCAGACCGCCCCGTCGCGAACGGTGAGCGGCTTTACTGACCGCGAAGGAGGCTTCATGAAACTGCACCTTTTGGGCACCGGTGCGGCCGTGTCCGACCCGCATCGGACGACGACCATGCTTGCCGTCGAGCAGGATGATCGGCTGCTGCTGGTCGATTGCGGTGGGGATGTCATTCCGCGGATGGTGGCGATGGGGCTCGACCCGGTGAAGCTCGATGCCCTGATTGTGACGCATGAACACGCCGATCACGTCTCCGGCTTTCCGCTGCTGATGGAGCGGCTGTGGTTGATGGGACGCACAGCCCCCCTGCCGGTGTTGGGGATCGCCCCCGCCATCGCGCAAGTACGGCGGGTGCACGATGCGTTTGACACGTCCTCATGGGAGGGCTACCCGGGCTTTACAACCCAGGAGATTGCCCTTGAGGAGGGTGCGGTGGTGTGGAGCGATGAGGCGTTGCACGTGACCGCCGCACCGGGTGTGCATGCCGTACCGACGGTGGGGTTGCGTTTTGAAAGCGGTGGCGGGCGGGTGCTGACCTACAGTTGTGACACGCGGCCATCGGACGCGATCACCCGGTTGGCGGACGGTGCGCACGTGCTGGTACACGAAGCGACCGGGCACGGTCCTGCGCACTCAAGCGCCAGCGAGGCTGCCGACATCGCCGTGGCCGCCGGTGCCGAACGGCTTATCTTGGTGCACGTGCCGCCTGAGCACGTCCGCGCGGACGACGTTCGCGCCGCCCAGCAGCGGTTCGGCCCGACCGAGGTGGGGTCTGAACGTACGACGTACGACGTTTAAGGCTTGCGTGCGGTCGGCTGGGCGTACGGTGTGACCGGGTCGTCGTGCGCTTCTTTTACGTCGTAACCAAAGTTGTTCAAGATGGACGCCACCGATTGAACCGGCCGGTCGATCGTGACGTTCACGCGGCCGTCGTCCGTCTGAACGCTGACTTCGGTCGGGCGGCCAAATAGGTTGTGCGCGTTGGCCAACACCTCTTGGTATGCGCCCGTCAAGCAGAACGCGAGACGGCGACGTCCGTCTGGCGTGACGGGCATCGGCATGCCGGCCATGGGACCGTAACCGGTCACGTAACGTTTGATGCGTCCGTCTGAATCGCAGGTTGTGTCGGTCAGTAATGCCGGCCTGTGGTCCATGGGGTCGTGAATGCCGTCGAGCGGAAGCACGGGAAACAGCATGCCGAGCGCCCATGCGTCCGGCATGGACTGAAACAGGCTGAGGTGCACCGTCCAGCCCTCGGGGGCTTGCGTATCCCCGTTCGCGGGCCGGTCGTCTGGGTTGCGTGTGGCGTCTGCCACGACGAGGGCGTGATGGGCCGTCAGGTAGCGGCCGGATTCGGTTTGCACATCGGGGACGGGCTGACCGGAGACGGCGCACACGTCCGCCAGGGTGCCGACGAGGGTTCGGGCGTACGCGGTGACGTCGTAGTCGCACGAGGTGTCGCTGGCACCAGCTTGCGCGTCGTAATCCACCGCCAGTCCCCCACCAAAATTGACGGTGGTGAGCGGCCAGCCGGCCTGCCTGAGGGCGACGTACGCCTCGGCTGCCTCCTGAGCGAGCGCCTTCAGGGACTGCAACGACGTAATTTGGCTGCCGGCATGCATGTGGAGGACTTGCACGCGCGACAGCAGGGCGCTTTCCGCCAGCGTGGGTGTGGTGCGCAGGAGCGACGCCAGGTCGAAACCGAAGTGTGCGGCGGGGCCACCTGAGTCGGCCCACCGGCCGGATGCTTGCGTGTGCGGCTTAAGGCGCACACCCAGCGGCAGGGTTTGGCTGTCGGCAGTATCTCGGACGAGGCTGATGTCTTGCTGGCTTTCCAGGATGACCGTGGGGTGGCACCCGAGTGCTTGCGCCTCTGCAGCCATGGCAAGGTAACTGGCGTCCTTGGTGCCGTTGACCGAAATATGGATGGGGTGGTCGCTGGCTTGGAGCAGCGCGAGGGCCATTTCGGCTTTGGTGCCGACCTCAAGGCCAAACCGGTCTTGCGTCTGCAGGAGGGTTTCCACCACCCGGCGGGAAGGGTTGACCTTCACCGGGTAGAGCGGGATGTAGTCCGCTGTGGGCGCGTGGTCCTCAAGCGCACGATCAAAGGCGCGTTGCAGCCGACCGGCCCGTTCGGTGAGCACACCCGGTACCCGAATCACACACGGGAGCGATGCACCCTGCTTGGTTGCCGCATCGAGCACGTCCTGTAGGGGTACAGGCGGCGTGCCCAGCGGGCCGGGCTGAAGGCAGAAACGCCCGTGCGAATCGACCACGAAGTGGCCGTCCGCCCAAGCGTGAACGCCGTACGGATCAGGGGTGGCCAGCGGGCCTGAAGGGAGTGCAATCGGATGGGTTGTGGTCATGGTTGTGTCGGGCCTTAATGGCCGCTGGCGCACACTAGCAATTTACGGCTGGGTAGGTGCTAATGTCGTCGTCATGACGCCGCCAGCACGCTTGCCGACCTCGCCTATGGCGACCGAACGGCTGTTGTTGGCGTGGCCGCGATCGGCGGCATTATGGGAGGGTGAGACGGCCCTAGCGGCAGCCAGGCAGTCGGTAAGGCAGTTCGCTATGACAGCCGCCCGTTTTCTGCCGGTGACCGTCCTGACCGCGGACGCGGAGACCGACCGTTCTGCCGCGCGTGACCTTGAGGGCGTCTCCGCTGTTGACCGGCACACCGTGCCTTACGACGACATTTGGGTGCGCGATACCGGTCCGATATGGATGCCACGGTCCCCAGCCGGACAGCCGGTCGTGGGGCTGTTCGACGGCTGGGGCGAAAAGTTTGCGCATGCCGAGGATGCACGGCTCGCAAGCCGGCTTGTTGACGAGCTTGGGCTGACCGCCAGGCGGTTTGATGGGGTGCTTGAAGGTGGCGGTCTGCAGGTTTCAGGCGGAGGTGTCGGCTTGACCACCCGCGAGTGGTTGGATGCCCGCGGCCTAACGCCGGCCGGACTTACCGTCTTCGGTGCCGACGCTTGGGTGGTGCTCGATTACGGGTTGGTGGACGACCACACCGACGGGCACGTGGATCTCGTCGCCCGCTTCACGGACGGCGGTGACGTCGTTGCCTGCGTGGCCGATGAAGACGACGTGCCGCAGCATGAGCGCCTGAAGCAGAATTTCGAGCAGCTCCTGCAAGCCGCCGCGGACGGTCTGGTCGGCGGCGTGACCGCCTTGCCGCTTCCAAAGGACCGCACGCCGGTCGGCGGCGTTCGACCGCCGCGGTCGTACGCGAACTTCGTGGTGGTGCCGGGCGGCCTGCTGGTGCCGACGTACAACGATCCGCGCGATGATGAAGCCCTGGCGACGCTAGCGGCATCGTTTCCAGGCCGTGAGGTGGTGGGCGTGGACGCGACCGGGCTCGTGGCGGGTGGTGGGGCGCTGCACTGCTGCAGTGTGACCCTGCCGGAGGGAGTGAACTTCGCGCATGGATAGGTTTTCTGCTGCCGTCATCCAGATGGCTTCCACGGCTGACGTGAACACCAACCTTGACCAGGCGGAAGCGCTGGTGGTGGATGCTGCGGAAGGCGGCGCGAAGCTGGCCGTTCTACCGGAGTTTTTCGCGTCGCTTTACTTCCCCAACCAGCAGCGTGAGGAGGCGTTTGAGCTGGCTGCCCCCCTTGACCGCCATCCGGTTTTGAAGCGCATGCAGCGCCTAGCCGCAGCGCATGACGTGCTGCTGCCTGTGACGGTGTTCGAGCGGGACGGTCCGCACTACTTCGACACGTTGGCGGTCGTTGAGCGCGACGGGTCGCTCGTGCATGTGCACCGTAAAGCGCACATTCCAGACGGTCCTGGGTACCAGGAGAAGTACTACTTTCGGCCCGGGGCCACGCCCATCAAGGCGGTCAGTACGTCGCTGGGCCGGCTTGGTTTTGCGGTGTGTTGGGAGCAGTGGTTTCCTGAGGTGGCTCGGCTGTTGACGCTGTCAGGCGCAGACGCGATCTTTTACCCATCGACGATCGGTAGTGAACCTGAGGAGGTGGGTGCGATCGACACGCAGCCGCTGTGGACCCGCGCGATGGTGGGGCATGCGGTGGTGAACAGCGTGTATGTCGTGGCGTCAAACCGGGTGGGTGTGGAAGCGGACGCGTCGTATTACGGCGGTTCGTTTGTGGCCGATCCGTACGGCGAGTTGGCGGTCGTGGCGGACGCTTCGCCTGGCGTTTGGCAGGCCGAGCTTGATTTGGCCTGGGCGCGCCGGAACCGGGCTGGCTTTGGTTGGTTTCGTGACCGTCGTCCCGAGCTTTACGGCGGCCTGACCGAGACCCCTTAGGGGGCGACGGGCGACCAAGACGGCATACTGCCGTACGGCCCTTCCATCATGCGGCCTTCGCTTGGGTTGATCAGCAGGAGCCGCGCTGCACCGCTTGCGTCCAAGGCAGGAAGAACGAACATGGCGCCGTCGTGTGACCACGCCCGGTGGCTGCGTGCGTACTGATCGAAGAAGGGCAGTTGTTCAGCCAGAAAGCGCCCGCTGGGTCGCACCCCGCCGAGCCACGTGGCGTCACCGTCCCCTGGGCCTGCAACACCGACACGAAAGCCGGGGGTGTTTTGTTGGACGCGCTTGGGTGCGGGCGTGGGTGCTGCGGTGGGCATTGCGCTTGCCAGGACCGGTCCGCGAGGACCGCCTTCAGCGACGTTGTCCTGACCGGGCGGGTCGCTGGCCACAAACATGATTTGGTCACCCGCGGGCGACCACCAGAACGCGAGGACGCTCGCATCGGTGACGGGCTCATAAAGGCCGTCTTCTGCGTCAAGGATGCCGAGCGGGCCGAACGCGTGCGGGGCGTTGACGAGTGGCCGGATGACCGCCAGTCGGTCGGGGCCTTGCGGGCTCCACGCGAAGGCGGTCAGGCCGGCATAGTCAAGCTGACGTCGGGCGCTCTCGGCCGTGCCTACCGGTAGACGCCTGACGTCGATGCGGGCGCTGCCGAACGGTTGCACGGTGCCGGCAAGCCAGCGTCCGCTACGGGAGACGGCGGGACTGCGGTACGGGCCGGCTGGGTCGAGCGGTGTGACCGCTCCGGTGGTCGGGTTGAGCAGGAAGCTTTGATCCCCATCGGCGTTTTGCAGGTGTACCGCGAGGGTGCCGTCGGGTGCCTCGTGCCAGAACAAGGGCGCGCCGGTGGTGAGCTCTCGGGTGCCATCGCGGGTGGCTTCGATCAGGGCGTACCGGCCGCTTGGGTGGTTGGTGAGGAGGTAGACCGCTTGGCCGTCGTCGCGCCAATCGAGGTAGATGACCGCCCGCTGAGGGTCGTCGAGGAGCACCTCACGTGTGCTGCTGGCTTGATTCAGGGTGAACACGACGGCGCGAGCGCGGGTGCCTTCGCGTTCGATGGTGGCCAGTTGTTGGCCGTCGGGTGACCAGGCGGGAAAGGCGTAGCGTGCCCCGTCGCGGCCGTGTGTTTGGGTTTCACCGCCCGGGGTTTGGGTCACCAACGCACCGCTGGGTGCGACGTACGCGAGGTTGGTTGGAATGGGGATGGCTGGGGCGTCTTGCGTCACGGCCAGGCCCGTGAGGGCCGCGAGTGTGACAGCGAACGCGAGCCTCAGGCGGCGGGGGAACAAGACGACGCGGGTAAGCATGCCACTAGACTAATGGACAGGCGGGGTTCGTTCCGGTGGGTGGCCTACCTTTATGGGGTTGAAAGTGGGTGCTTGGGGGTCCAGCCGGTCGCGCGCTTGAACGCATCTGAGGTCACAACCGCCCCGGGGTCGGGTGTCCCGTCAAAGCGTGGGGCTTCAACCGAACGCTGGGCGGCCTCATGGGTGTAGTACGCCTCGCGGGTGGGGTGCTCGTCTGCAGCAAGGTTGAAGATGCCCGGTGGGCCGCCTTGCGTGAGGGTCAGGGTGATGGCCGCCGTCACGTCGTCACGGTGGATGAGGTTGACGGGCGCTCCGCCTCCGGGGCGGGGTTGGCCGGCCATCCGCTCGATGGGATGGCGGTCTGGACCGATGAGGCCAGCCAGCCTAAAGACGGTGGCGTGCGGGTGGTGACGCACGGCGCGTTCGGCTGCGAGGAGGCGCCCTGCTCGCGGGGTGCTGGCGAACGGGCCACTGGCTTCAGTGACAATGGGATGGCTGGTCGTCTTGGCGTACACGCCGGTGCTGCTGGTATGCACGAGGTGTGGCACGCTGCGTGCACCGTCCGCGAGGCGCTGATACGCGTCGCCGATGGTGTCTCCAAGTGGGGTGGGCGGCACGGTGGCCACGACGCGGTCCACGCCGGCGGTCAGGTGCTCAAGGTCGTCCACTTCCACCTGGTTCAGGTCGAGTTTGATGTCGCTATACGGCCTGCCGCGACGGCTCGTGGTGACGACGTGATGGCCCCTGCCGCTGAGGTGTTCTGCGAGATGGCGTCCGAGCCAGCCGGCGCCGATGATGAGGATGTTTAAGCGGATGGCCGGCCTTGTGCCTTGCGTTCGGCAGCGGATGCCTTGTCGGCAAACTCGCGAGCAAAGGTTTTGATTTCTGCCATGAGGTCTTTGTTTTGCGTGGCGCTTTGGTACGTGTCAGCCAACGTCAACAGGGTTTGAAACATGAAATCGTTCATGTCTTCTACCGTCATCTGTTGCGTCCAAAGGTCGATACGCAGAGCATTGCGCGCTTCTGGGTCCCATAGTGCGAGCAGCATGGCGTCGGCGTTTTGGGGACCTGGCTCGGGGGCTTCATCGGCCTCCCAGGTGATGCCGGTCACGCCACTATCGTCCATGGCGACGGACAGTCGGATGTCGCTGTGTTTGGTGGCCATGGGGTCATGCTACCCGTGCCAAACCGGCAGCCGGGCGGCCTGGTTGACTACGGTATCGTCGCGTAACTAAGGAGTGTGACCCATGAAAGGTTTGATTCTTGCGGCGGGCTTGGGCACTCGGCTGCGCCCGCTGACCAGCTTACGTCCGAAGTCGAGTATTCCGGTCGCGAACCGGCCTTTGCTGGCCTATGCGATTGAGGCTTTGGTGGATGCCGGCGTGGAAGAAGTAGGCATCATCGTGTCCCCAGAAACGATCGGAGGGCTGCAAGAGACCGTCGACGGTCTCGATGTCTCCGTCCCGGTCACGTTCGTGACGCAGGATGCGCCGCTTGGCTTGGCGCATGCCGTGGAGACGGCGCAGCCGTTTCTGGGCCAGGATCCGTTCGTGATGTACTTGGCGGACAACTTATTCGAGCGAGATTTGCGGTCGTTTGTGGCGCAGTACCGGCCAGGGGTGAGTGCCGTGATGGGTTTGATTGAGGTGGACGACCCACGTTCTTTTGGGGTTGCCGAGGTGGCTGGCGACCGGGTGACGGCGTTGGTTGAAAAGCCTGAGCATCCGAAAAGCAACCTGGCTGTTGCGGGCGTGTACGTGTTCGGTCCGGAAATCCATGAAGCGATCGATGGGCTTCAGCCAGGGGCGAAGGGTGAGTATCAGATCACCGATGCGGTGCAGCGGTTGGTGCAACGTGGCGATACGGTGCTCGGCGTACGCCTTGAGGGTTGGTGGCGGGATACGGGCCGTCCACCTGAGATTCTGTCGGCCAACCGGTTGGTCCTTGAGCGTCTACCGGAGGGTCTGCAGGGGACGGTGGGCAATGAGGTGACCGTTTCGGGTGCGGTTGTCATCGGTGAAGGTGCTGAGGTGCGCAACGCGACGTTGGTGGGTCCTGTGGTGGTGGGTGAGGGCGCCGTTGTGGAAGGGGCGACGCTCGGTCCGGATGTGAGCTTGGGGGCCGGTTCAACCGTGCGTGGAGTGACGGTGCAGGATTCGGTGATCGGTGAACGCTGTGTGGTGGCTGGGTTGGATGCGCCTTTGGTGGGGTGCTTGGTTGGTAACGATGTCCGGGTCGAGGGTGGGGGTGATCGCGGGCACGGCTTGGTGCTAGGCGATCATGCGCAGGTGCACTTGAAGTAGCCGGTTGATCATTTTTGGGTCGAAAAAGCCCTTTGGGATACCCCTGAAGGGCTTTTTTGGATACCCACCAGTGCATCTGCGCACAAAAAATCTTGTCTTGTTGCGAAATATGAATGAACATGAATTTACAAGATGGGCAATTTATTGCATTTTGCACAGCGTTTTTTGACAAGATTGCATCTTTTTTATTGACAACGTGCAAATTCTTTGACTATGGTGTGCCTTAGGTCGCGCAGACGTGCCCGACCGCACCAAGGAGGTACACCATGTTTCGGAGGCACGCCCTCACCCTTGCCGTGTTGACCGCCTCGTCCTTCGGCCTCGCCCAAGAACCGGTAGCCGAAGTGGCGTACGCGCTCGACACCATGATGTTCCTGATTGCGGCCCTGCTGGTCGCCTTCATGCAGCCAGGATTCGCGCTGCTTGAAGCTGGCTTGCACAGCAGCCGCAACGTCGTGAACATCTTCATGAAGAACATCGCCGACTTCGCGGTCGCAGGTCTCGCCTACTGGGCGATCGGGTACACCATCATGTACGCCGGAGCCGGCCTGTTCTTAAGCACCCTCGAAATTGACGGTTACGCCCCGTCGGCTGACTTCTTCTTCCAGATGGTCTTCGCCGCCACGGCAGCCACGATCGTCTCGGGTGCCATCGGTGGCCGCATGAAGTTCGCGGCCTACCTGATCTTCAGCGTCATCATGACAGGCCTCATCTACCCCTTCTTGGGCGCCTGGCAGTGGGGCGGCGGCTGGCTGTCGCAACTCGGCTTCGCTGACTTTGCCGGCTCCTCGGTCGTGCACGCAGTGGGTGGCTTCGCTGCCCTCGGCGCGGTCCTTGCGATTGGACCTCGCATGGGACGCTACAGCGGCGGCAAAGCCCGCGCCATGCCTGGCCACAACCTGGCGTACGCCGGCCTGGGTGTGTTCCTGCTGTGGATCGGCTGGTTCGGTTTCAACGGCGGGTCACAGCTGGCGTTCTCAACGGCCGCTGACGCGGCCGCCGTGGCGGACATCTTCTTGAACACCAACCTCGCCGCAGCAGCCGGCGGGATCTCTGCCCTGCTGGTGAGCTGGGCGTTGTTCAAAAAACCCGACATTTCCATGACGATTAACGGCGTTCTCGGTGGTCTCGTGTCCATCACCGCCGGGCCGGATGTGGTCGTCGGCTTGAGCGCCGTTCTAGCGGGCGCCATTGGCGGCGCGATCGTCGTGTTCTCCGTCCTGATGTTCGACCGCCTGCGCGTCGACGACCCCGTGGGCGCCATTAGCGTGCACGGCGTGGCTGGCATCTGGGGCACCGCCGCTGTGGGGATCTTTGGTGGCGCGAACCTTGGCATCCAGCTGCTGGGCACCCTCAGCTACTCTGCCGCCGCCCTCGTGGCCGGCTTCGTGATCTTCACCATCCTCAAGTACACCGTCGGACTGCGCGTGTCGGCCGAAGAAGAAGCCATGGGCCTCGATGTGGCCGAACACGGGATTCCTGCCTACACGAACGACGACGGTATCGGCGCACCGGTCTTCGTCGGTTCCGGCGACTAAGGAGACGCAACCATGAAACTCATTACGGCCCTCATTCGCCCAGAACGCTTGCCTGCCGTCAAGGAGGCCCTGTTCGACGCCGGCGTCCGCGGCATCACCATCTCCAAAGTGAGTGGTCACGGCGGTCAAGCCGGGCAAACGGAGACCTACCGCGGTAGCCAGTTCGTCGTTGAATTCCGCGAGAAGGTCAAACTCGAGATTGCGGTCACCGAACCGTTCCTTGAGCCGGCCATCGATGCCATCACGCAAGCTGCGCGCACAGGCAATGTCGGTGACGGCAAGATCTTCGTGCAGCCCCTTGAACGTGTCGTCCGCATCCGCACCGGAGAGTCCGACGACAGCGCCTTGACGCCCGTCCAGAGTTAACCCTCGGGCAGGCCGCAACACACAGCCTTTGCACCCACCGGCTCAACCCGGTGGGTGCACGCTTGTGGGACGAATGAACCTGACAGCAACCGTCACGGCTGCTTACGCTGCAGTCCTTGGGCGCATTCAGCCAAGGCCAGAAGGGGCGGCACGCACATGGCCACCTACAGCGAATACGCCACCGTTGTTGAACGCTCAGACGCTTGGAGCTTCAACGATCTTGGCGACCTACTGCACGAAATCGATGCCGACCCGGAGTTGAGCGGCCACGAACGCGCCACGCTGCAACACCGCATGTTTGAACGGCTGTGGGAGCGCGCAAAAGCGTCGCTGACTCCCGAACTGACGTCGCACTAATCGACGTCAGGTTTCAGCAGTGGGAACAAAATGACATCGCGAATGCTCGGCACGTCAGCCAGCAGCATGGCAAACCGGTCGATCCCTAGGCCCAGACCGGCGGTCGGCGGCATGCCGTACTCCAGAGCGTCTAGGAACCCTTCGTCCACCCGGTGCGCCTCATCGTCGCCCGCCTCACGCAAGGCCGCTTGCGCCTCAAAGCGACGTCGTTGCTCGATCGGGTCATTCAATTCAGAAAAGGCGTTACCCAGTTCCATCCCCACCGCGACCGGCTCAAACCGTTCAACCAAACCTGGTCGGCTGCGGTGCACCTTGGCCAGTGGGCTGATCGCCAGCGGGTGGTCCATGACGAAGACCGGCCCGACAATGTTCGGTTCCACGTACCGGTCGTACAGCTTGTCGTAGAGCTGATTAAGGGGCAGTTGCGACCACGGCACGCCATCCTCGTCCGCTTGCGCGTGGGCGCTAGCGACCCAAGCGCGAAGCGCGTCCTCATCGAGCGGATCGACGTCCATACCGGACGCTTCTTTCAGAGCGCCGGTCCAATCCACCCGCGGCCATGGGGGCGTAAAGTCCAGCGTCTGGCCCTGCCACTCGATGACTGTGCCGCCTTTGAGCTCACGGACGATCGATGCGTACGTCTGCTCGGTGAATTCCAGCATGTCGATGTAATCACGACCCGCCCAGTAGGCCTCGAGCATCGTGTACTCAGGGTTGTGCTTGAGGCTGATGCCTTCGTTGCGGAAGTTCCGGCCGATCTCGTACACGGCTTCAAAACCCCCGACAATCAACCGCTTGAGGTAAAGCTCCAAGCTGATCCTTAAGTGGAACTCGTGATCAAGCGCATTGTGGTGCGTGAGGAACGGTCGTGCCTCTGCTCCGCCTGGAACGGCTTGGAGCACCGGTGTTTCGACCTCAAGGAAGCCTGCGGCGTTAAACGCCTCACGAATCATGGTGATCATGCGGCTGCGCAGCGCGAACGCCTCACGGACTTCGGGATTCACGATTAAGTCGACATGCCGCTGGCGGTAGCGCTGCTCTTTGTCGGTCAGGCCGTGGACCTTATCAGGGAGCGGCCTGAGACTTTTGACGAGCGGCCGGAACGCCTGCACGTCAACCGTCAGCTCACCCGTTTTGGTGACAAACAACGGTCCCTCAACCTCGATCCAGTCGCCAAGGTCGATCTTCTTGATGGCGTTGTAACCGTCGAGTTGATCCTTTTGGAAAAACGCCTGAAGTTGCCCGCTTTGGTCTTGCATCGTCGCAAAGGCGACCTTGCCCATGTTGCGAACCGTCATGGCCCTGCCAGCGACCCGCACGGTCACGTCATCCATCCGATCGCCTGCCTGGGCGTGACCATAGGCGTCCTGGACCGCTTGCAAGGTATGGGTGACCTTGTAGGCGTACGGGTATGCCTCGAAGCCTCGCTCTTCTAGGCTCGTCAGGTTTTTGAGGCGTTGGTTGCGCTGCTCGTCTAGCGAAGAGTTCGGCATGGGCTACAGGATAGCGGTTTCAAGGCCACCCGCTTGCCTATGCGATGGCCTTAATCTCGTACCGCACCTTGCCCGCGCCAGCGGTCACCTCGACCTTGTCGCCCACCTCGCGTCCCAACAACGCCTGACCTAGAGGCGATGCGTCGCTCACGTGGGGGATATCGCCGTCGAGCACGCCCGCTTCAATCGACGCCACGACCTGCACCTCGATGGCGGAGCCTTTGCTGGGTTTAACCTTCACGCGCGATCCGAGCGCGACTTTGGTTCGTTTCCGGCCTTTGATGATCACGGCACGGGCAAGTTGGTCCTCAAGGTCGTCCAAGCGATCTTCGATCATGACCTTCTCGCGCTTGGCCTCTTCAAGGCCCGTATCGTCGTAATCGTCACCGGCTGAAGAGACATCCTGCAAAATCCGCGTGGCCTCTTCAAGCCGTTCACGTTCATGCTCAATGCGTTCCTGCAAGCGGGCGTAACCTTCTTTGGTGACCTGAATCTCGCGCGCCATGGCTGCGGCGCCTCCTCTCAGCGTGCGGCAAAAGTAATTGAACGATTGCTCCCCAGGAGGGGAGCAATCAACTTGTCGAATTTAAGTAAGCGTACCACAAGGCGCCCGGCCCGGCGTCCGCTCAGAAACGGGCAGCTTAACGCTCGATCTGCAAACCTCGCGGGGTCATGACGTACTCCACCCTCCCAAGCACGTAATCAAGCAGAATGGCCAACAGCGCGGCCGCCAATGCCCCAAGGAGCACCCAAGGGTTGATCGACTGGTTCAGCCCAGACGCGATCGGGTTACCAAGGCCACCGGAACCCACATAGGCCCCCAAGGCGGCGGTGCCGACGTTAATCACCACCGAGGTCCTCACGCCGGCCAAGATGATGCTTGCGGCGTTGGGAATCTCGATCTGCCACAGCACCTGGGAGGGCGTGAAGCCCATGCCTTTGGCGGCGTCAATCATGGACGGATCCACGCTTTCAAGACCGACAATGGTGTTGCGGACGATCGGCAGCAAGCCGTAGAGGATGAGAGCGACAATGGCTGGCCAGAAGCCGAAGCCGATGATGGGCGCCATAATCGCGATGATCGCCAAGGTGGGCACCGTCTGACCGGAGTTCACCACGTCACTAAGCAGCGGCAAGAACTCGCGGAACGCCGAGCGGGTGACGGAAATCCCAAGCGTCAAGCCGATTGTGATGGTCAGAATCGACGACACCACCACCAACTCCATGTGCTGACCCGCAAGGCTGACAAGGGTGTTGGTGTTGTAAAGCAGGTCCGGGCTGGTGGGGAACAAACCGCGCAGCATCCAGTCCCAGAAGGGCTCGTGGCCGTAGAAGGACCAAATGACCACAAAGATACCGGCGGCACGCACCAAGGGGCGCACAAGTTTTTCTTCACGGTTGCGGAAACCGAACGCCAGTAGCCCCTCAAGGACAGCCATGAACGCTGCGAACCAGAAGAGTGACGCGGCGCCGGTCGGGTCCGCCAGTGCATCGGACGCGTTGCTGTTGGCCTCAAGCAAGCCGAACGTCAGCACACGCAAGTCGTTGCTGGACTGGATATCCATGACCGTGCTGCCACTAAAGCTCAGCAGGGGCAGCCAAATATCTGGCGTGAACGACGCCGTGTCGCCCACGGCTTCGCGCAACTCGTCGTCGGTCACATTGACCTGGAGGGTACTCAGCGAGAGCAGGGCGACCGCGAGACCCGCCCAGAGCAGCGACGCGACACCTGGAACGCGTGCCCAGTTCACGATGCCTCCGGTTGCGGCTCGTCCTCACCCCAGTCTTGCTCCACCAAATCTTGCAAGGCGCGCAGGGTGATGCTGCCCACGAGCTTGCCGCGCCGGTCAACGACCGGGGTAATCCTGAAGCCGCGGGCCACCATGGCCGAGAGCGCTTCACGGGCGGTGTTGCCTTTGCGGACACCGATTTCGTTGAAGTCGGCCTCCATCATGGCCTCGGTCAGGCTGCGGGGGCTGTGGCGAATCCCGTCGACGTCGACCCAGCCTTTAAGGATGTTTTCATCGTCGACCACGAACGCGCTCTTGACACCGTGCTCGTCAATCACGCGGCGGGCCTTATCCACGTCGTCGCGAATCTGAACCTTGGGAATGACCTCTTCGTCCATGAGGTCTTGAACGCGGATGAGGCCGAGGCGCTTGAGCGCACGGTCGGCACCGACAAAGTCACGCACGAAGCGGTCCTTCGGATGGGCCAAAATCGTGTCTGGCGTGTCGTACTGCACCAGCGCACCATCCTTTAGGATGGCAATTCGGTCACCCATCTTGATCGCCTCATCGATATCGTGCGTGACGAAGATAATCGTTTTGCTGATCTCCTCTTGGATCTGCAGAAACTCCTCCTGCAAGACCTCACGGGTGATTGGGTCGATCGCACCAAACGGCTCGTCCATGAGCATGATGGGCGGATCCGCCCCGAGAGCGCGGGCCACACCGACGCGCTGTTGCTGACCGCCGGACAACTGTCGAGGGTACTTGTCACGGTTGATGTCCGGGTCGAGCCCGACGAGGTCCAACAGTTCATCGACGCGCTTACGGATGCGCGTTTCGTCCCAGCCGAGCATGCGCGGGACCACAGCGATGTTGTCGAGCACCGTGAAATGCGGAAACAGGCCGATTTGCTGAATCGCGTAACCGATTTTGCGGCGGAGTTCTTCCGCCGGAAAGTCACGGTTATCGCGGCCTTCGACAAGAATTTTGCCTTCGCTGATCGACAGCAAGCGGTTGACCATGCGCATCGAGGTGGTCTTACCGCAACCCGACGGGCCGATGAATACGGTGATTTCACCGTCGCGTACTTTCAGGTCCAGGCCTTTGACGGCCGTGAACCCATCTGGGAAGCGTTTAACAACGTTTTGAAATTCAATCATAAGGGGCTCCTTTGGTCCGTTCCGTCTAGTTTTGAACCTGTTTGATACCGGGCGAGGTCAGGAGGCCTTCGATGCCGCGCAAGGCAGCATCCAGGACCAGCGCAAGCGCAATGGCTGGGATGGCTCCAAGAAGGATTTGGTCGATGGACGTATTCACGATCCCTTGGATGACGAAATCCCCCAAACCGCCTGCACCGATGACGGTCGCGACCGTACCGATACCAACGAGAGCGACGCCTGCGTTACGGACGCCGGCCATGATGACGGGGAACGCGAGAGGCAACTCAATCTGGAAGAACCGCTGCGTTGGTGTCATACCCATGCCACGGCCCGAATCAATGATGGCGTTGTCAACATTGTTTAAGCCGGCGTACGTGTTCCGCACGAGTGGTAGCAGCGAGTACAGCGTAAGCGCAATCAGCGCGGGCGCCACCCCGATGCCGGACACCCCAAGATCGCGGATCGTCAAGGTCTCGAGAGAGTCCACACGCCCTAGGATGCGCGACGAGCCCGAGGCTTGCACGAACAACACCACCGTGCTGACGAGGGTGCCGGCAAGCAGCGCCAAGGACGCCCAGGTCGAGATGAGCCGTGCGCGCGTGTCGGGTTTAAGAAGCCAGCGGCCACCCAGCCACACCACGAGGGTAAGCACGAAAAACACGCCCACGGTGTTCGATGCCGCCCCGTAGTTTCCGCTGGTGAAGCCGACATTGGCGAGACGGAAAACGAAGCTCACGAAAATGCCCACGAACAAAACGAGTGGCACCGCCGCACTGACGGCGGTGGCAAGTAGGTGCACAAACCGCAGCCGTGCCGGTTCGCGATCGGCCAGGAAGTAGTACGTCCCACCGATGACCACAGCCACGACGACAGCAATGCCAAAAAACGCGAGCGTCTCAAGGAACAAACGGTCGCCCAGGCGCGCAAGGGGGACGAGAAGGACGCCGAAGAGGGCAAGCGATGGGATCGTCTGGATGATGCCGACGGCGTAGAGGATGACCGGTGACACGCGTTCATCGCGTGAGGCCCACAGCCCCAGGCTGACGCCGACAACGAAACCAACCGCGAGTGAAATAAAGACAAACAGCAGGTGCTCGACAAATTTTTGCTGAAGGGCTGCGCCGTTGGCGTAGAACTCCACCAGAATCGAGTACACGTCAAATTGACCGCCGACGAGCAGTAAGGCGGCAATGGCTGGTGCCGCCCAGGCCGTCACGCCTCGCACCCAACTCTGAACTCCGGCCCGGGCGAGATCTCGTCCGCCGGCGAACAGGGTGACGTACGCGCCGAGCAAGCCCAGGGCGAGGCCGCCCGAGGGAAGGATTCGAGGACTGCGAATAAAGGCGCCCTCGCCTAAGAACGGCTCGGGATTTTCAAGCAGCATCACGCCAGCTTGAGCAGGCAGGATGAGGGTCAACAGAAATAGGGCGGACCCTGAAACGGATAGTAGCCAGCCGCGGCTCTCGAGATCATCGCGAAACGCGAGCACGAGGGGGACGAGGGCCAGGGCAAACAAAACAAAATAACGACCGTCGCCGGTAAGTTCGAGTAGGCCGAAGCCCGTGCCGCTGGCAAGCCGGTTCGGTTTGAGGTTGATCACGGGTACGAAGAAGAACCCGAGGGTGGCAATCAGGCCACCGAGGGCGGCAATTCGGTTCACAAATCCGGCCTCCTTTCATGAGGCGACGCGTCGCAGAGAGGGCGGCGCGCGCAATGTGACGTTATGTGGAGATGCGGCCCAGGGAAGACTCCCCGGGCCGCACTTCCTTCACGGCAACTCTTACTCGATGAAGCCGTTGTCGATCAGGTAGGTCTGGGCGGCCAGCTGAGGGCTGAGACCGTCGACTTCCACCGAGGCGTTGAGGCCTTGCAGGGTGGGGTTGTCGAAGGTGGCAAAGATCGGGTTCAAGATGCCCGCGATCTCGGGGTACGCACGGATCGTTTCACCGCGGAACACCGGGGTCGGCTGGAACACAGGCTGAGCGCCGTCTGGGTCTTCAAGAACCACGAAGTCGTACGCCAGCAGGGCACCGTCGGTACCGTACGCCATCGCGACGTTCACGCCGTTGGCGCCTTCAAAGAGGGCCTGTTCGGTTTGCGCGGGCGTGGCGCCGGCAATGATGATGAGTTGATCTTCGGTGAGATCAAAGCCGTAGGTGCGCTCAAAGGCTGGGAGGCCGTCGGGGCGCTGGGCGAACTCGTCACCGGTCGAAAGGACAACTTCACCGCCATTGTTCACGTACTCGGCGAACTCAGGCAGCGTGGTGATGCCGTTTTCTTCGCTCCACTGACGCGTGACCGCAAGGGCGTACGTGTTGTTCGCCGGGGCGGGGCGCAGCCAGATGAGGTCAAAGAGGGCGGCGTCGTAGCTGGCCACGGTCGCAAAGCTCGCGTATGCGTCACCAGAGGTGCCTTCGCCGATCGCTTCTTGAGCCCACGGAATGTCGCGGTACCAGTTGCTGATGGCGGTGCCGTTGTAGTTCGGGTACACGTCGATTTCGCCCGCTTCGAGGGCGTCACGGTTCACCGCGGTGCCGCCGAGGTTGGTGCGGTCTTCGACTTCGTAACCAGCGTCCTTGAGGGCTTCAAGGATCACGTGGCCGAGAACAATTTGCTCAGTGAACTGCTTGGAACCGACGACGATTGGGTCGCCAGCGTTCGGGGCGTCTTGGGCGACAGCGGTCGCGCCAAACAGGGCCGCTAGGGCAACGGACAGGGCAATGATGTACTTCTTCACAGGTCCTCCTTTGTGAAGCAAGGCTTATAGAAACGCTTTTCACGTTTCGGGGTTTGGACCGGCCGCCGTTTGCGACCGACCTACGAACCCTAACAAGAGACGGTTGATGTATGCAAACTTGCATACTACAGTGCATATTTTAATGTGTCTGGCCACGTGGCCTCACGCCATGCAGGCACCTCCCGACCGTCGTAAAGTGAACGCTATGCGAACACGCGCCTCAGCCCTGTCGCTGGCCATGCTCACCGTCACGTCCTGGTCCATCGCCAACCAAGATGCCCCAGTCCCCACCATGAACGGTGTACATCGGTCGCAAGCGACGGTTGAAGCCAACGTGGCGCCCCCTGCAGGCAACTTAACGGAGCGTGTCACCACCCGATTTGCAAGCCGGCAAGCCAACGACGTCGGGCGCCTACTACAGCTGGCCCAAGGCGACGATGCCGCTGCCTACTTGGCTGCACGCGACGTCCTGACGCTCACCACGAACGATGACGCACGCCTGGATGCGTTACTGCGCATCCAAGCCCTCCAAATTGAGGAGCCTTTGGCACGCGCCTCCCAGCGACGGTTTCACTTGGAGCTCGGACGCACCGCCGAGCGGGTTGGCCGGTTGGATGTCGCCACCACCGCCTACACGAGGGCGCTGCCCGAAGGGGAGGCTGCCGACGCCCTGGACCGTCTGGTCGCCGATCCTTACGAACGAGCCCGCACGTTCCTTGACGCCCGGATGTACCAGCGCACGATTGACACCCTGTCGACAGCCGGCGCCAGCGCTCCATCGATAGAAGGGCCGGCATTACGGCGCCTCGGACGCCACGACGACGCCCGGCAGGCCTACCAACGATGGCTTGATATGTCCCCAGGGAACGTCACCGCCCAGGAAGGCCTGGCGTGGTCCTTCTGGTTTCTTGGTGACCTAGACGCCGCGCAACAAGCATTTGCAGCATTGCCGGACAACCGGGGTGCCTACGGCCTGGGTCTCATCGCCAACCGTCGCGGGGATATTGCCGCCACCGAGCGCCACCTGCTTAATTCCAACTCGGCGTCACACTGGTGGCTGCTCACCTCGATCCTTGAGCGCAACAACCTGCCACGCCGCGCCCTGGACGTCTACCTACGCCTCGCAACCGGCGGATCGGCTTACGCCGACGATGCCGCATACCGGGCTGCTGTGTTGGCCCGAACGCTAGGCGACGAGGATCTTGAAGCACGCGCGAGGAACCTGATTCCGAAAGATTCGTTCTTTTACGTCAAAGACCATGGCGCTGCGAGCCTAAGTTTCGACGATCAACTTCCGCAGGTCACGCCCACCGCGGTGCAAACGGCGCACTGGCTCGCGTCGTTTGGCGACCTAGAAGCGGCTCGTACCATCCTCCTGTTCGCGCTGCGCGATGCGACGAGCGAGGCGGAAACGGTCGCTATCGGCGAGGCACTCAATGCCTACGGTGAGTACCGTCAACCTCAGCGTGCAGCGGCGCGCTTCATCGAAAACGGATCGCGGGAACGCCGTACCTGGCGCTTGGCGTACCCAGCCGCGTGGCCTACCTTGGTGCAAACGGCAGCGGCCACGGAAGGTGTGGAACCAGCCTTGGCGTGGAGCATCATGCGGCGTGAATCCGCGTTTTTCCCAGAGGCCATTTCCCGCTCTGGGGCGCAAGGTTTGATGCAAATCATGCCAGCAACCTGGGACTGGCTAGCTGAAATCCAAAACGTCACCACGGCGGATGATGCCTTCGACATTGCGAACAATGTCACGTTCGGTATCCACTACTTGGGCTACCTCGACAACTACTTTGATGGTGATGAGGAGCTCGCCATTGCGAGCTACAACCGCGGACAAGGTTATATCGGCCGTCTTTTCGAGTCCGGCGACATCGCGCAAGATAAGAGTGAGCTGTACCGCTGGATCGACGCCCTTGAAACCCGAGAGTACCTGCAGAACGTATGGGTCACCCGCGACATCTACCGGGCCTTGTGGCCCGATCTCAACCGACCGTAAGCGTTGTAACCACAAAAAAACGAGCCGCATAGCGGCTCGAATTTGGAGCGGGAGACGAGATTCGAACTCGCGACATTCACCTTGGCAAGGTGATGCTCTACCAGCTGAGCTACTCCCGCAGAGTAGAAAGGCACCCACCCCGTGGGCCGGTGCCCTTCTTCACAAAATAACTCCCCGCGCTGACCTACTCTTGCAGGGGGCTTCCCCCCAACTACCATCGGCGCTGGCGTGCTTAACTTCCGAGTTCGGGATGGGATCGGGTGGGTCCACGCCGCTACGA
>CAJXNS010000001.1 GCA_913057165.1 uncultured Trueperaceae bacterium | reverse complement strand
TCGATCCTTACGGTCTCGTGTTGTCGAACGGCCCGGGCGATCCAGACGGCCCCAAGTACGCCCACGACACCGTCTGGCAGATGCTTGGCCTGGTGCCGACGTACGGCATTTGCATGGGACACCAACTGCTTGGTTTGGCGGTCGGTGGCAAGACGTTCAAACTCAAGCACGGCCACCACGGCGCCAACACGCCCGTTAAGAACACCCTGACGGGCGAAGTTGAGATCACCAGCCAGAACCACAACTACGCCGTGGATCTTGATTCCATTCCAGGCGGCCAGTTTAAAGCCACGCACATCAACCTCAACGACGGCACGCTTGAAGGCATGGCGCATGAGCGTTACCCCGTCTTTAGTGTGCAGTACCACCCCGAGGCCAGCCCCGGTCCGCACGACGCGAACTACCTGTTCAAACGCTTCATTGAAGAGGTCAACGCGTTTGAGGGTGCCGCGTCCGTGCCGGTATCCCGCGATCTTCCGTTGCTGTAACGCTCAGTTGACAATTCGGTCGGCCGGCCCGCGCATGCGGCGCCTGCGGTACAGGTACCACCCCAAACCGAGTGGACCGAACCACCACGTCAGCAGCAGCGACAAGCGTGGCGTCACGCCGTAGTACTTGGCGTCACGAAACAGCCACGTGCCCGCAAACAGATCCAACGCCAACACGTGCGTCCAAACCGTCAAAAACCCAAGAGGACTCGCAAACGACGACGCCAAGTCCGACGCCTCCAGCGACGCTGGGCCGTCACCCGACAGCAGCGATGAGATGAGAAACAACCCGTACGTGACCGCCAGCACAAAGTAGGGCAGAGGAGACGTCACCCACCGCGTGGTCGCGCTCGACGTTGGAAACAGCAGCATGGCCAGCCACCACGGCAGCGTCACCAGGCTCACCAAACCAAAGGCGGCATCCATTAGGGCTGGGTTTCTTTCTCAAGCAGGACCGTGACGGGACCGTCGTTGTGGAGGTGCACGTCCATATCGGCGCCAAAGCGTCCCGTCTCGACGCGTAACGGCCCGTGGGCGCTGCGGAGCGATGCCACGTAACGATTAAACAGCGGCTCGGCCACCTCCGGCAAGGCCGCCTGTGAAAAACCGGGGCGGTTGCCACTGCGGGTGTCGGCATAGAGCGTGAACTGGCTGACGGCCAACACCGCACCCTGCACGTCCAACACGGACCGGTTCATCTTGCCGTCCTCATCAGCGAACAAACGAATCTTCGCGGTTTTGGCGGCCAGGGTGTCGGCTGTCGCAACATCGTCTGACTCTGTGACGCCCACGAACGCCAGCAGCCCCGCATCGATCGCGCCGACCGTTTCACCCGCCACGTCTACCGACGCGAACGCCACCCGCTGCAGGAGCACCCTCATCCGAGCGGGCGACCGCCGTCCGCCATCGGCAACGCCTCACCGGAAGGCGCGGCGTCCTCAAGGGCGGAACGCAAACGACCGATTGCGTCCACCAGAGCGGCACGTTCGGTCTCATCGAGGTTGCCATGCGTTTTCGTGTTCAGCATCTCCAGCAGCGCAAGGCTGCGTTCGGCCGTGCGTCGGTTACGAATCCCGTCGCGTTCCGTGTGCCGGTTCATCACCCCTTCGGGTTCGCCGAGCGCAGATTGCGCGGACGCCAACACACTGTGGACCAGTCCAATAAACACGGGGTCGGTCATGCCTCACTCCCTTTCCGGTGGTTGGATCGCGCCGGCCTCAAGCAGGCCCTTGAGTTCGCGTAATGCTGCGGCCGTACGCGCTCGCGGCGACCCGTCCTCCATCCGCGCGTTGCGAAGCAGAAACGCAGGATGAAAGAGCGGAAACACCCACCGTCCCTGCCATGCAAACCAGCGTCCTTGCGCGTCGCTGATGCGAACGTCACGTCCCAACAAATGCTGCGTCGGCACGTTCCCAAGTGGCGTGACCACAAGCGGCCCAACCGCCGCAATTTCGTCGTTCAGGACAGCCGAGCTGGCGGCAATTTCCACCCGGGTGGGGTTGCGGTTTTCAGGCGGCCGACGCTTGACCAGGTTGGTGATGTACACCTCCGCGCGATCGATACCTGCATCGAGCATCATGCTGGTCAGCAACCGCCCGGCACGACCCACAAACGGTCTCCCTGCAGTGTCCTCATCGGCACCGGGAGCCTCACCCACGATCATCCATGTGGCATCGCTAGGGCCTTCGCCCAGCACGGTTCTGTCTGACAGGTCACGCAAGTCTGGGTGGTGTTCACGCGCCCGCTCGGCGACCGAGGCGAGCGTCACGAGGCTGTCGAGGCACCCAGTGACGGCCGCTGGCTGCGGTACTCGCGACGCACCTTCGGGGCGAGACCCACCATCAAAAAGAAGTTCTCAAGGGCGTTCTCTTGGCCTTTGACCTCCACGTGCTCACCGTCTTCGGTGCCGGTCACGAACGGCAGTTGCTTGTACCAATCAAGCGCCTCTTGCACGACCTCATCCGGGTCGTGCTCTTCTGCCAGCTCCGTCAGGCGGGCGTACACTTCACGCCGCGCGGTGGCGTGATCCACCAACCACGGTTGGTCAACCGATTCGCCCGACCGGACGATGTCCTGTTTCGCGATCCGCCGGTAGTGTTTGAGTCCTTTGATGAGGTCGTCACTGTTGAGGGTCAGCTCTTGCATCTTGGGTTCGCTTCCCTTCAAAAATTAAGCTTTCAGTGAGCGTACCTTGGTTGGTGCCGGCAGGCCTTCAGACCCATCGCCCTCCAGCACATCGCCAGCATCGCGTTGTAGGTCACGGAGGGATGCCGCGTCGCTACGGTAGCCACAATCACGACACTCAAGCTCGTCAGGCCCCACATCGAACATCCACGTCACGGTGCGTTCACTGCCACAAGAGGGGCACGGGACCTGCTGGTTGACACCTTCTGCATCAAACGTCATGGGTGGCTCTCCATACCGGCCAGGCTAGCCGGCGCTGTGGCGGTGGAGTGTTGGCGGTGTCACGCATCCGAGCCGGCCGCAGCTCGCTCGCGCAGCTCATGCGCGGCCGCAATCGCTTGCGTACCCTCATGCCCGGCCAGCATACGCGCCAACTCAACGATGCGTTCCTGTTCGTCAAGGGCGTCAACTTGCGTCATGGTACGGCCGTCATGGTTTGACTTGGCAACCCGGAAGTGCCGGTCGGCGTACGCCGCCACCGGGCCGAGGTGGGTGACGACCAGCACCTGATGATGGCGTGCCAGACGGTGCAGCATGCGGCCAACGGCGTCGCCGGCAGCGCCGCCCACGCCCGCGTCCACCTCATCAAACACGAGCGTGTCGGCCGACCCACCCGTATGCAGCCAGATGGCCAGCATGACCCTCGAAAGCTCCCCGCCCGATGCCGCCTGCCGAAGCGGCGCTGAAGGCTCACCAGCATTCGCCGCAAGCTCAAACCGAACGCGGCTGGCGCCGTGCGCATCAAGCTCGCCCTCGGACACCTGGGCGGCAAACTGCGCATTCGGCATGGCGAGACCCTGCAGTGAGGCCGTGACGGCGGACGCCAGGTCGCTCGCGGCGGCCTGACGGGCCTGATGCAGGTCGCGGGCCTTGTCCCACAGTTGTTGTTCTAGACGCTCTAATTTCGACGCGAGCTCGGTCACCGAACCTGACGCCTGCTCAATCCCCTCAAGTTCATCACGTAACCGGTCACGTTCGTCAAGCAGATGCCGTTCGCTGGGGCCGAAGCGGGTGAACGCGCGCTCCAGCTGAGCCCTGCGCTTCTCGACCACCTCCAGACGCTGAGGGTCGAACGCCTCGAAGGCGGCGTCACTTAATTCGCGTCCCACCGCATCGACGGCCGCCAGCGCGTCATGCGTTTCTTCAAGCAGGCGCGCGAGCCGCGTATCGTAGGCCGCGCCGTCCTTGAGCACCCGTGCCGCATCCCCTAACCGCTCGGAAGCGCCACCCTCACCCTCGATGGCGTGGGCGGCGGCTTGCGCGGCAGACACGATGCGGTCGAGATGACGCAGCCGGCCCGCCTCCTCCGCTAGAGCGTCGTACTCTCCCTCGGTCGGGGCGACCTCCTCAAGCGCTGCAAGGGCCTCTTCTAAGTTGCGACGCTGCATTTCGGTCGCCTCGAGTGACTGGCGTGCCGCGGCAAGCGCACGCTCAACCTCAGCGCGTTCCTGCCACAACGTCCGGTACTCGCTCAGCACCGTTTGGGCTTCTGCAGGCAAGGCGCGATCTAACGCGGCGCGTTGCGCACTTTCAGCAAGCAGCTCATGGTGGGCATGCTGAGCAAAGACGCGAACGTTCTGCTGCATCGCGTCCGCCAGTTCCTGCACGGTGACGCGTTCACCATCCACCCGAGCCACGTGGTTACCACTGCGCCGCAAGGTCCGTGCGATCGTCTCAACCGGACCACCGTCAAGCTCCAATTCGAGGTGTGCCTGCTCCGCGCCGTGACGGATCAAGTCCGCTTCGGCCCGCATGCCGGTCAGCAACGTGAGGGCGTCCACCAACAGGCTCTTACCGGCACCCGTTTCCCCGGTGAGCACGTTCAACCCATCGGCAAACGCCACGTTCACGTCGTCGGCAAGCACAAACTGCCGGACCCGGAGCGAGCGGACGTTCGCCACGACGTGCCTTAGTGGCCTTCGTGCCGTCGAATTTCCGCCTGCGCAGCGGTCAAGACGCGTTCTTTGGCTTCGGTGAGACCCAAGCCATCCAGTTTCGCGCCAGCAGCAGCCACGTGCCCGCCACCACCCAAGGCCACCGCAACGTTCTGCGCGGAGTAGGGCGGCCTGGCGCGCACACTGACTTTCACGGCATCGTCCTTCTCTTTAAGCAGCAACGCGAGTTCGACACCTTCAATGTAGCGAATCGCACCCACGTAATCGTCGCTGTCGTCGTCTTCGCCGTACGCTTCACGCAAGGCCTGGGTCACGTGCGCCATCGAAATCTTGCCGTCCTCATGCATCTCAAGCGTCTCCATGACCCGGCCCAGCATCTGGAAGTACGAGGCGGGACGGCGTTGCACCCGGTCGCTGATCTCCGTGTATGCCGCGCCTGCCGCCATCAAATCGCCCGCGGCATTGAGCACGTCAGCGTTCGTATTCGTGTACCGAAACGTGCCTGTGTCCGTCATGATGCCCGTCAGGCACGGCGTGGCCAGCTTCTCCGTCCAGGCGACCGGAAGGACGTCGATCAGGTCTTTGATGATTTGCGCTGTGGCTGCTGCGCCCGGTTGCACCAAGGCAAGGTCCCCAAACCGGTCGTTGGTGCCGTGATGATCGATGTTCAAAACGAACGCAGCACCTTCGGTCGGCGCGCCGTCTATCCGGCTGATGTCTGACACATCAAGGACGGCCAGCATGCAGTGTTCCGGCAGCGCCTCAAGCGGGTCGCTTAGTTCCCCTGGCTCGCACAAGAACGCTAAGAACGGCGGCGGCTCAAGCGGCAGCAACGCTGTTTTACCGAGATCCTCGAGTGCACGTTTCAGGGCCAACGTACTGCCCAGGGCGTCGCCGTCTGGATCGACATGGGCAGCCAGAACAATCGGTCCTTCCCACGCCGTGAGTGCGTCGGCGACAGCTTTGAGTTTTCCTGGGTAGTCGGCTTCGTTGGCGTTGTTCATCAGTGACATGGTGCGATGATACCCGCCCGCAAACCGCGTCCAATGCAACATTCCTGCCGGCTGTTTTCGGGCACAATGCGGACATGGCAGCCAGTGAGCCCGACCGTAAGCCGGATGTGGTTGCACGCGAGCCGGTGCCCGCACCGCGCCGCGACCGCGCGACGCGAGGCGCCAACCGTTTCACCGTTGCAGGTGTCCTCATTGCTGCGTTGGCTGTTGTGGCCAGCGTCATGCCGTTTGGCACGCCCGACCCTCAGTTGTTGCACACCCAGGCGCGTGCCCCTGAACCGGTGGCGCCCGAGGGCGTGTTAGCTGACGTGTACGAAGCCAGCCTGCCGGCCACCGTGCGGATTGAGGCGCGCTGCGAAAACGACCCGCGTGGGTCGACCCTCGGCGTTGGGACCGGCTTTTACGTCGACTCAGACGGTGGCTTGTTGACCGCCTACCATGTGGTGGAGGGGGGAGCCAACGCCCCGTGCCCGGTGGTTTACACCGCGATTGAAGCGGACGGCGATCAGTACCCACTTCAGCTCGAAGGGTTTGACGCCTACTTTGACCTGGCGTACATGCAGGCGGCAGGGGTGGAAGACCCTGTGCCGTTCCTGCAGCTCACAAACACGACACCCCAACCTGGCCAAGGGGTGGTGGCGATCGGTAACAGCCGCGGTCAGACCCTGCAGCCTCGCGCGGGGCAGGTGACGCGACTCGGCGTTCGTGCCGGCCGTGCCGACTTTGCCGACGGCACGGTTGAATTAACCGCCGCTCTCGCGCCAGGGGACTCCGGGGGGCCGGTGCTCAATGAGGACAACGAAGTCATCGGTGTGGTGAGTTACATCAGCTTCCGTCCCGACAATTTGGAGTCGGACGCGTACGTTCCCCCGTTCTTGCGTGGCCTGACGCTGCCATCTGAGTTTGCGTCGTACGCCGTACCCGTTGAGCAGGACGGCGCCCGCTACCTCGCGCTTAGGGCCGGTGAGCAACGGGATGTGCCCGTCATTGGGTTCTCCTGGCGGCCAGGCTTTGACTACGAACCCACCGCGGGGGACGTGTCGCTGGGCTTGCGGCCAGGCCCCATCGTGTTACGCGTGCAGCCAGGCGGTCCGGCCGACGAAGCGGGCCTGCGAAGCTACGAAGAAGCACCGCAGTACGACGCGCAAGGCAACCTGATTGAGGTAGAGCGTCAAGCGGACGTCATTGTTGCTGTGGATGGGGTTGAAACCCCAACGTTTTACGACCTTCTCGCCGAGGTTCGCACCAAAACGATCGGGAAGCCTGTCGAGTTGACCGTTCAGCGAGGGCGCGCCACGCAGCGTATCGACCTCGTTCTCGGCGCCAAGCGCGACGTATTCGCAGGACGCTAAGCGAAAAAAAAGACGCGCAAGACAGCAAAAACCCCGCCTAGTGGCGGGGGTGTGGTGGGCGATAGTGGACTCGAACCACTGACCTCGTCGTTATCAGCGACGCGCTCTAACCAGCTGAGCTAATCGCCCACGGCTGGAGGAGGATAGCACCGCCACGCAGGCCGGTCAACACGGCTGTTGCAAGCAGCCCAACGTCGGCGCTGTCGCCGGGCGGTTAGCATGCGCCCATGGTTAAAGCCCTCCACCTCGCTAAACCTCGTGGATTCTGTGCCGGTGTGGTCATGGCCATCGACGCCGTGAAGGAGGCCGCGGAAGACAACCAACGCGAAGGGCGCGGTGATCTGGCCGTCTATCACGCCATCGTGCACAACGACACGGTGGTCAGCCGCCTTGAAAGCGACCACGGCGTGCATTTTGTCGAAGACTTAGCCGACCTTGATCAGGTGCGCACACGCAGTGAAGCCAACGGCCGGACGCTTGACGACACCGTCGTCTTCAGCGCCCATGGGGTTTCGCCGGCCGTGCGGGCTGAGGCCAACAAGCTTGGACTCACCACGATCGACGCCACCTGCCCGCTGGTCACCAAGGTGCACAGCGAAGCAAAGCTTTACGCCCGGAAGGGGTATCACATCCTCCTAATTGGCGATTCGAGTCGGCATCAGGAGGTCATCGGCACCCGTGGCGAGGCGCCCGATGCGACCACCGTCGTGTCGGTCTTGGGCAACACGAAAGAGGACGCCGAACTGGCCGACCCGCATACCGTGACCGTGCCCGATCCTGACAAGGTCGCTGTACTCACGCAAACCACCCTCTCGGTTGATGACACGATGCGCACCATTGACGTCCTGAAGGAACGCTTCCCTAACCTCGTCATCCCATCGCGGGACGACCTTTGTTACGCCACCAAGAACCGCCAAGATGCCGTCCGGCAGATCGCACCGCAGGTGGACGCGTTTGTCGTCGTCACCAGCGACTACAGCAGCAACGGCATGCGTCTGCTTGAACTTGCCGAACGCCTTGTTGGACGGGCCTGGCGTATTGAAGGACCAGGTGACCTTGATGCTGCATGGTTTGAAGACGTTCAATCGTTAGGCGTGACCTCAGCGGCGAGCACGCCAGACGATCTCGTGCAAAGTGTCGTGGCGTGGTTTAAGAACGCCAACCCAGACGTTGAGGTGCTCGAAGAGGGCGAGTGGGAGGACATCGAATTCCGCAAACCCAAACGCGTGCCCCCAGCCGTCCAAACGAAATAGCCGGCGGTGGCTTCCACGGTCCCGACCCCCATACTGTCGGTCGCACCCATGATGGCGTGGACGAACCGTCCTTACCGCCGCATGATGCGGCGGTTGACCCGCCGTACCCTGCTGTACACCGAAATGGTGACCACCGGTGCCCTGCTCCACGGTGACGCCGAACGCCACCTAGACCACCACCCAGACGAACACCCAGTGGCCCTCCAGCTGGGCGGTGATCAGCCTGAAGAACTCGCCGAGGCCACGCGTATGGCCGATGCGGCGGGTTTCGATGAGATCAACCTCAACGTCGGCTGCCCTAGCGACCGCGTCCAACGCGGACGCTTCGGCGCCTGCCTGATGGCCGAACCTGAAGCCGTGTACGCGATGGTGGCCGCGATGAAGGCAGCAACCGCCAAACCGGTCACGGTGAAGCACCGACTCGGTATCGACCACCAAGACGACTATGACGACATGCTCAACTTTGTCGACACGGTCGGGCCGGCAGGCGCCGACCGTTTCACGGTGCATGCACGCAAAGCGTGGCTGCAGGGCCTGAGTCCAAAAGAAAACCGCAACATTCCGCCGTTGCGGCATGACCTCATCCACCGGCTTAAACGCGAACGCCCCAACCTGCAGATCGAGATCAACGGCGGTATCCGCGAACTTGCTTCAGCCCAAGACCATCTGCATCATGTCGATGCCGTCATGATTGGCAGGGCAGCCTACGAACGCCCCACCGACTTGATGGCCGCCGACCCGCTGCTCTTCGGTGAGGCGGCAGCTCCCCACGCCACACCGCGACAGCTGCTTGACGCCCTCGCCGAACTCGTCGCTGATGAGGTGCAGCACGGCACTGCCGTGCCTGTCATGTTGCAGCCCATGCTGGGTTTGTTTCGCGGGCAGCCGGGCGCTCGGCGTTGGCGGCACGTCCTGGGTGAGGAAGGCCGGACAGCCCGCGATCCCGTCGCGGTGCTGAAGAAAGCGGCAGAGAACTTGCAGGGCGAGTGGCTGGATCGACCGTTGGTTGCCGCCAGTTCCACGCCTGTTCCCGCGTCAGTCGCTGCAGCCCACCCTCCTGGTTAATGGCGGGTGAGGCCGTGCTAACCTCGCGCCCATGGAACGTTGGTTAAGAGGCGTCCGCGGTGCGATCACGGTGGAGCGTGACGAGCCAGAACTGGTGCTTGAAGCCACCCGTGAGCTTCTGAGTGCCATGCTGGAAGCGAACGGAATTCGCGATCATGAGACGATCGCCGCCATTTTCTTCACCACCACACCCGATTTGACCTCCACGTTTCCCGCGGAAGCCGCCAGAGAGATCGGCATGCACACCGTCCCCTTGATTTGTAACCAGGAAATTCCGGTGCCCAATCGGCTGCCGCGTGCCGTGCGGGTGATGATGCAAATCAATACACGCAAACGCCAGGACGAAATCAAACACATTTATCTTCGCGAGGCTCGCAGCCTACGTCCGGACCTAAACAGCGCACAGTAGGTCAGCGCTGCCACACCGTGCTCAGGTGTCGTCCCATTCGGCAACCGGTACCAAATCTCCGCCGTCCACGACGGCATTCTTGACCTTGTAGCCACGATTGGTGGTGACCTCAAGGACCGCCTGATCGAACGTTTTTGGGCCCACCAAGGTCTTGCGCACGAAGTACCCACCCGGCACGGCGCTCATTTCGCTTGCCTTGGCAAGGCGAACCTCAATCACTTCACCACGCTTGTCGGTACGCACGCGCGCCATGAGGGCATCGGGCCGCTCCTTAAAACGCGGATCTTGACGCCTAAAAGGTCCAAACATGCCGGTATCGTACCGCATGCGATGGAGACCCCAGCGGACGAGACAGGCCAGCCTTACGTGAGGCATGCCGATGCGTGGTGGCGGTCTTGGTTGACAACCGTGTACTTTCGGTCGGTGGCCGAGGCGGACCCCGCCCGCAAACTTGCAGAGGTTTGGCCACCACTGCCCGCAGGGCAGGTGATTGTGATCGCGGCCGGTAAGTCGGCTGAACGAATGGCATCCGCGGCCTTAAGGCACTACCCGCACGACCGGGTGACCGGACTCGTCGTCACCCCCGAACCCCCAAGGGTACCGATGGCACCCCTGCAGGCGCATACCGCCAGCCATCCCGTTCCCGACGCGCGCAGCGTGGAGGCTGGGAAGGCCGTCCTGCACGCTGCTGACGCCGCCGGACCGAACGACCACGTGCTTGTGCTTCTGTCCGGAGGCGCCTCGAGCCTCATGGTGGCGCCCCGCCAACCGCTTGAGGTGGAGGACCTCGCCCGCCTGGGCTCGGCGCTGCTGCGGGCAGGTGCACCGATCGCTGACGTCAATTTGGTGCGAAGGCACACCGACCGGTTGAAGGGGGGTGGCCTCGCGGAGGCTGCCCATCCTGCCCCTGTCACGCTTGCGTTTGCATCCGACGTCATCGGCGACGACCCACGGATTGTGGGGTCTGGACCTGCAACCGTTCAGCCATGGCAGCCGCAGGCTGCAGCAGCCGTCATGCGTCAGTACGGCCTTGCAGGTGACCCAGTGACCGCCATGCTGGACGGGGAGAACGCCCAAGGTGCGCGGCTCGAGGCAGGCAAGCCAGCTGTGACAACCCGCCTGGTCTCTGCGCAGGATGAGGCGGTGCAAGCGGCGGTTCGGATGGCGTCGCGCGCGTCAAACGTGGTGGTTGAGGTGTGTCCTGATGTGGATGAGGACGCGCTGGCAGCCGCGGCACGCTGGGCGGCAAACGTGCCGGAATGGCGTTTACGGGCCCGTGCTGCGGGACGCCCGGTGGTGGCCGTGTCCGGTGGGGAGGTCACCGTCCGGGTGGCAGGTGACGGGAAAGGTGGGCCGAACAGCACCTTCGCTGTCGGGTTCGGCCTTGCACTCGATGCGCACGACGGCATCCACCTTCTCGCAGCCGATACCGACGGTTTCGACGGTGTAGGCGGACATGCCGGTGGTTTTGCAGACGCAACCGTTTGGCGAGACGCCGACCGGACGGGCGCCCACGACGCCGTACGGCGGTCGGATACCCTTGCTTGGTTGAAGGCAAGACAGGGTGCGTTCACGACAGGCCAAACCGGCGTGAACGCCAACGACCTACGAATCCTGGTGGTGGAACCATGACGCGCATCGTGCAACCCAATCAAGCCGCGCTGGACGAAGCGGTTCAGCGCTTGCGTGCCGGTCAACCGGTGGCGTTCCCAACCGAAACGGTCTACGGTCTTGGGGCCGATGCCAGCCGCGCTGAGGCCGTGAACGCCGTCTACCGGCTCAAAGGCAGGCCCTCGGACCACCCACTGATCGTGCATGTGGCCGAAATGGAACGTGTGCACGACTTTGCAGCAGACCTATCGCCTCACGCTGAGCGCCTCATGGAACGGTTCTGGCCAGGTCCACTCACGCTGGTGCTGCCAAGGGCGCCTGGGGTTCTTGATGAGGTGACCGCAGGCCAAGACACCGTCGCCGTACGCATGCCGCAACACCCCGTCGCTCTTGATCTCATTCAGGCGTTCGAAGGAGGCCTCGTTGCGCCGTCCGCCAACCGGTACGGTCACACCAGCCCGTCGAATGCTGGGCATGTGGCTGAAGAGTTCGCCGGCGCCGACTTACTTGTCCTGGACGGTGGTCCCTGCAGCGTAGGGATCGAATCCACCATCGTTGATGTCACCGGGCCCACCCCGCGGGTGTTGCGCCCTGGTCACGTGAGCAGCGCAGCCATCCACCATGCCCTAGGTCTGGAGGCAAACACCACGACCGCGCCCGACCCACGCCCCCGCCCGCGGGTCAGCGGTGACCGCGCGCGACACTACGCCCCGCGCACCCCGACGCACCTGCGGCCGGCGTCAAAGATTGACGTCAATCAAGCGAAGGCTGCGAAGGCGTTCGTGGTGGCCCGAACGGTGGACCTGACCGACCTCACGCCCGACCAGTGGCTCAAGCTGCCCAGCGACCCAGAGGGTTACGCGAGGGCGCTGTACGACGCGCTTCGCAGGGCCGACCGCGCGGGCTTTTCAGCGATCTGGGTGGAGCAACCCCCAGACGAAACGCCGTGGGTGGCCGTTAACGACCGCTTGAGGCGTGCCTGCACGCCCGCGTCCGCAACGGACTAAGGGCGACCCGGTACGGGATTCTCTGCGGTAGCCTTGAACGAATGCAGAACGTGCGTCACCTAGACCCTGAGGCACGAAACCTTTTTCTCGAAGCCAGAGCAGCCTGCGAGCGACCGTTATCCGCCCTTCCTGAAGCGGAGCAGACGATCTTTCTGCTTCGCTTGGAGCGTTGGTTTCAAAACCTGGTGGATGGGCTACGCCCGGTGTACGGCGACCGGCCGGAGTTTGGTTCTTTCGTGTCGACGCTGGTCCGCGATATGGCCGAAGGGTTTGCAGCCCGGCCGGATGCCTTGCGCGAGTTGGACTTGGAGCGTGACCTGACGCCCGATTGGTTTCAACGCGAAAGCATGCTTGGGTATGTGTTTTACGTGGACCGGTTCGCCGGCACGCTTGAGGGGGTTGAGGAACACCTTGATTACCTGACCGAGCTGGACGTGACATACGTGCACCTCATGTCGGTGCTGCACGCCCGGGACGGCGAAAACGACGGTGGTTACGCCGTGCAGGACTACCGCGAGGTGCAACCTGAGCTTGGGGACCGTGACGATCTACAACATGTGTGCACGGTCTTGCGTGAGCAGGGCATCAGCGTGTGCGTGGACGTGGTGCTCAACCACAGTTCCGACCAGCACGAGTGGGCTCGGCGTGCACGCGCGGGCGAGACGCGCTACCTTGATTACTTCCACACCTTTGAAGACCGAACGGCTCCCGACGCGTTTGAAGAATCGCTCAATGAGGTGTTTCCTGACCTTGCACCGGGCAACTTCACGTTCGTCCCAGATCTTGGGCGCTGGGTGTGGACCACGTTCCACCCCTACCAGTGGGACCTCAACTGGTCCAACGAGAATGTGTTCCTCGAAATCAACCGGATCATGCTTGACCTGGCCAACCTCGGCGTGGAGGTATTCCGTTTGGATGCCGTGGCGTTCATGTGGAAGCGCTTGGGAAGCAACTGTCAAAACCAGCCTGAGGTGCACGACCTGTTGCAGGCGTTGCGGGCTTGCAGCAAGATCGCGACCCCCAGCGTGGCGCACAAGGCGGAAGCGATTGTCGGTCCCGACGACCTGGTGCACTACCTGGGGACAGGCCGGCGTTACGGCAAGGTCAGCAACATCGCGTACCACAACTCGCTCATGGTGCATTACTGGTCGTCGTTGGCCAGCCGCGACGTAAGGCTGATGACGCACGCGTTGCGGGAGTTCCCAAGGACGCCAGCATCGATTGCGTGGGCCACGTATATTCGCTGTCACGATGACATCGGCTGGGCGATCGACGATGACGACGCAGCCGCCGTCGGGCTGTCCGGTGACGCCCACCGGACCTTCCTCACGGACTACTATGCGGGGCATTTTGAGGGTAGCCATGCGCGCGGAGCGGTGTTTGCCGAAAACCCCAGGACCGGCGACCGCCGGGTCAGTGGAAGCGCTGCAAGTTTGGCGGGGCTTGAGCTGGCCCTTGAGGAAGACGACGACCTCCTGACGGCATTAAGCATTGAGCGGCTGCTGCTTGGCCACGCTCTGATGTTTTCGTTTGGGGGCGTGCCACTGGTGTACATGGGGGACGAGTTGGGTATGACCAACGCGTACGAGTACACGCGTGACCCAGAGATTGCCGATGACAACCGCTACTTGCACCGACCCCGAATGGATTGGGCGCGCGCGGAACGACGACGTCTTGAAGAGACGGTTGAAGGGCGCCTATTCCGGTCGCTGCACGGACTGGTGCGTGCCCGACGGCGTACGCCGCACCTGCATGCCGCGACATCGACAGACGTGCTAGACAGTGGAAATTCGCGCGTGTTTGCGTTCGTTAGGCCCCATCCGCTCGGTAACCTGGTCGCGTTGTTTAACTTCGCCGACCGGCCGCAAACGCTGTCAACCGAGCTTTTGGCGCGCCGAGGTTTAGAGCAGCCGTACGACCAGATCACCCAGCGGTACTTGGATGTGCAATCCGGGCAGATTTCGCTCAGTCCGTACGGGCGGCTTTGGTTGATTTAACGCTCGCGCTGCCAGCGACCGCGCGAGGCTAACTGAACCGCGTCTAGGTCTTGCATTCTTGCGGCAGCGTCGGGTACACTTTCGTGTTTGCCGTCTCCTGACCCGCAGCGACGGGTTCAGGGGACCGTTCTTCGGCACGAAACAGCCAAAGGACGTGACCGCTCGAAGCGGATCGGAGGCCACGGCCTCCAGTCAACATCGCGCGATGCCGGGACAACGATCCCCGCGTCGCGTTCTTGCCGGCACGACGCCGAGAAAGGGAAGTGATCGCACTGCCGACCGTCAACCAGCTTCTCCGTAAGGGCCGTAAAAAGCTCGTTAAAAAGAACAAGACCCCTGCCCTCAAAGGCAGCCCGCAACGCCGTGGCGTTTGCACCGCGGTCAAAACACAGACCCCGAAGAAGCCGAACTCAGCGCTTCGGAAAATTGCGCGGGTTCGCCTCTCCAGCGGTTACGAAGTCACCGCCTACATCCCCGGCGAAAAGCACAACCTGCAAGAGCACTCCGTGGTGCTGATCCGTGGCGGTCGTGTCAAGGACCTGCCTGGCGTTCGCTATCACATCGTGCGCGGGGCGCTCGATACGCAAGGCGTGGAAGTTGGTCGTTACGTGCAACGCAACCAGGGCCGCAGTAAGTACGGCACCAAGAAACCGAAGAAAGGTTAATCACCATGGGTCGACGCAGACGAGCTGAATTACGCAAGCTGGAGCCTGATCTGGTGTACGCCGACACGACGGTCACGGCGTTCATCAACAAAATCATGCGCGACGGCAAGAAGAACCTCGCAAGCCGCATCTTCTACGGCGCTGCACGGTTGATTCAAGAGCGGTCAGGGCAAGAGCCGCTCAAGGTCTTCCGCCAAGCCCTCGACAACATTCGCCCGCGCACGGAAGTCAAAAGCCGCCGTGTCGGTGGTGCCACGTACCAGGTGCCGGTCGAGGTCGGCCCGCGCCGCGCCCAATCACTCAGCTTGCGCTGGCTTGCTGCGGCGTCGAACGCTCGCCCCGAGCGGACCGCCGTCGAGCGTGTGGCCGGCGAGATCATGGACGCTGCGGAAGGCCGTGGCGGTGCCGTTAAGAAGAAGGAGGATGTCGAGCGCATGGCCGAAGCCAACCGAGCCTACGCCCACTACCGCTGGTAGGCGCCGACGAGAGACATCATGGCTACTGAAACCCAAACTGACCTGCGTATGACTCGCAACATCGGGATTGCCGCGCACATTGACGCCGGCAAGACGACGTTGACGGAGCGCATCCTTTTTTACGCCGGCCGCATCCACAAAATGGGCGAAACCCACGAGGGCGGATCCCAAATGGACTGGATGGAGCAGGAGAAGGAACGCGGCATCACGATTACGTCCGCCGTCACCCAGTGCTCCTGGAACGACCACCGCATCAACATCATTGACACCCCCGGTCACGTGGACTTCACCATTGAGGTGGAACGCTCCATGCGTGTGCTTGACGCGGCGGTGGCTGTCTTTGATGCGTCGCAAGGCGTTGAGCCCCAGTCGGAAACCGTGTGGCGCCAAGCGGATCGCTACAAGGTGCCCCGCATCGCGTTCGCCAACAAGATGGATAAGACCGGCGCGGACTTCCAGCTGGTCCTCGATTCGATGGCGGACCGTCTCGCTGCTAACGCCGTGCCGATCCAATGGCCGATGGGTGCAGAAGACAACTTCCTCGGTGTGATCGACCTGGTTGAGCAGAAGGCGTACACCTACATGGACGACCTCGGCCAAGACATTCGCGTCACCGACATCCCTGAAGAGTTTGCGGAACTCGCTGCCGAAAAGCGCAGCTTGATGATTGAAAAGCTGGCCGACACGGACGATGACGTCGCCATGGCCTACCTCGAAGGTGAAGAACCAGACGTTGACGTCATCAAGGCAGCGCTTCGCCAAGGCGTGATCGACCTGACGCTGTTCCCTGTCATGTGCGGGTCCGCCCTCAAAAACAAGGGTGTCCAGCGTGTGCTCGACGCCGTGACCTACTTCCTGCCAAGCCCGCTGGACGTCCCGCCGATCAAAGGCATCATGGCCGATGGCGAAGAAGCCAGCCGGCCTGCGGACGAGTCCGAACCCACGGCGGCTTTGGCCTTCAAGGTGGCCACCGATCCGTACGTCGGTCGCTTGACGTTTGTGCGGGTTTACTCCGGCAAGCTTGAAAGCGGCAGCTACGTCCTCAACGTGTCGAAAGGCAAGCGGGAACGCATCGGGCGTCTGCTTAAGATGCACGCCAACAGCCGCGAAGAGGTCGATGAGATTTCTGCAGGCGACCTCGGTGCCGTCATTGGCCTTAAAGATACCGGTACCGGCGACACGCTGACGGCACCTGACCATCCCATCGAACTGGAATCGATCGAGATCCCAGAGCCCGTCATCACGGTCGCGATTGAACCGGCTTCTAAAGCGGACCAAGACAAGCTGTCCAACGGTCTTGCCAAGCTTGCCGAAGAAGACCCGACCTTCCGCGTGGAAACCGATCCGGAAACCGCCCAAACCAAGATCTCCGGGATGGGCGAGCTGCACCTTGACATCATCGTTGACCGTCTTCGTCGCGAGTTTAAAGTCAACGCGAACGTAGGCGCCCCGCAGGTGGCCTACCGCGAGACCATCACCAAGGCCGTCGACGTGGAAGGCAAGTTTGTGCGTCAGACCGGTGGTCGTGGTCAGTACGGTCACGTCAAGGTTCGTGCCCATCCGCGCGGCCGTGGCGAAGGGTTTGAGTTCGTCAACAGCGTCGTCGGCGGTGTCGTGCCGAAGGACTACATTCCTGCCGTCCAAAAGGGTGTCGAAGAGGCCATGCAAAACGGTCCTCTGCTCGGCTTCCCGATCGTCGACATGCAAGTTGAGCTCTACGACGGTTCCTACCACGAGGTTGACTCCTCCGAAATGGCGTTTAAGATTGCGGCTTCGATGGCCGTTCGCAACGCCATGACGCAAGGTGCGGCTGCGGTGCTGGAGCCAGTCATGCGCGTTGAAGTGGTCACGCCCGACGAGTACATGGGTGACGTGATCGGCAACCTCAACTCTCGCCGCGGTCAAATCCAGAACATGGAGCCGCGCGGTAACGCGCAAGTGGTCAACGCCAACGTTCCGCTGGCGGAAATGTTTGGTTACGCCACGGACCTGCGAAGCCTTTCGCAAGGCCGTGCCACATTCACGATGTTCTTGGATCACTACGCAGAAGTTCCGCGCAGCATTCAAGACGAACTCACCAAGGGTTAATTCAAGAAAGGTTTAGGGAGACTTAATCATGGCGAAAGAAGCGTTTGATCGTACGAAGCCGCATGTGAATGTTGGGACGATTGGTCATGTGGATCATGGGAAGACGACGTTGACGGCTGCGATTACGTTTACGGCGGCGGCTGGTGGTGGGGGTTCGACGTTGTCGTATGAGCAGATTGATAAGGCGCCTGAGGAGAAGGCGCGTGGGATTACGATTAATACGTCGCATGTTGAGTATGAGACGGAGGGTCGTCATTATTCGCATGTGGATTGTCCTGGGCATGCGGATTATGTGAAGAACATGATTACGGGGGCGGCTCAGATGGATGGGGCTGTGTTGGTGGTTTCGGCGGCGGATGGTCCGATGCCGCAGACGCGTGAGCATATTTTGTTGGCGCGTCAGGTTGGGGTTCCTTATGTGGTGGTGTTTTTGAATAAGGTGGACATGGTGGATGATGAGGAGCTTCTTGAGTTGGTGGAGATGGAGGTGCGGGAGTTGTTGTCGTCGTATGAGTTTCCTGGGGATGATGTTCCTGTGGTGGCGGGGAGTGCGTTGAAGGCGCTTGAGGCGCTTGAGGCGAATGCGTCGTTGGGTCGTGGTGGTGATGAGTGGGTGGATCGTATTTGGGGTTTGTTGGATGCGTTGGATGAGTATGTGCCGACGCCTGAGCGTGATGTGGATAAGCCGTTTTTGATGCCGGTTGAGGATGTGTTTACGATTACGGGTCGTGGGACGGTGGCGACGGGTCGTGTGGAGCGTGGGGTTGTGAAGACGGGGGATGAGATTGAGGTTGTGGGTTTGGTGGAGGAGTCGTTGAAGACGGTGGTGACGGGGGTGGAGATGCATCGGAAGACGTTGGATTCGGGGATTGCTGGGGATAATGTGGGGGTTTTGTTGCGGGGTGTGGGTCGTGAGGATATTGAGCGGGGTCAGGTGTTGGCGGTGCCGGGTTCGATTACGCCGCATCGGAAGTTTTTGGGGTCTGTGTATGTGTTGAAGAAGGAGGAGGGGGGTCGTCATAGTGCGTTTTTTGGTGGGTATCGTCCGCAGTTTTATTTTCGGACGACGGATGTGACGGGTGTGTGTACGTTGCCGGATGGGGTGGAGATGGTGATGCCTGGGGATAATGTGGAGTTGTCGGTTGAGTTGATTAAGCCGATTGCGATGGAGGAGGGGTTGCGGTTTGCGATTCGTGAGGGTGGTCGTACGGTGGGTGCGGGTGTTGTGACGGGCATCCAAGAGTAAACGTAGCCACCAAGTGTGCGGCGTCGTGCAATGGGACGCCGCACACTTTTGTCCTTGATGTACAACTGCGCTGGCGTCTGCTATAGTGCGCAGGCTTGATTCGCGGGAGGCAATCGTTTCCGCTGGATCGTTTGGAGACACAGATGGCGAGTGACGTTCGAATCAAACTTCAGCTTGAGTGCGCCGAGTGCAAACGTCGCAACTACACGACGCATAAAAACCGGCGAAACACGACCGATAAGCTTGAGCTCCGCAAGTACTGCCCCTGGGACCGCAAGCACACGGTTCACAAAGAAGTGAAGGTGTAATGCGTTGAAAGCGATCTTGCGTTACCTCCGAAACTCGCGTGCAGAGCTTGGCCGTGTGACATGGCCAACGCGTGACGAGGTTGTGCAAGCCACCCAGGCGACACTTATCTTCGTTGTGATCACGGTCATCTTCCTGCTGATCGCCGACACCACGCTTGGCAACCTCATTAGCTTCGTTATTTAAGGCGAGGCCGCAGCGGCCTCGAAAGGTTTCCCTTTCATGAGCATCGAATGGTACGCCGTGCACACCTACGTTGGGCACGAAGACAAAGTGAAAGAGAACATCATGAACCGGGCTGAAACGCTCGGTATGCGCGACCGTATTTACCAAGTTGTTGTGCCGAACGAAGAAACGGTTGAGCACGGCTCTGGCGGTTCGCAAGAGGTTGTCAAACGCAAGATGTTCCCGGGTTACATATTTGTGCAAATGGACCTCGGTGATAACCCCGACGAGCCAAACGAAGCTTGGGAGGTCGTTCGCTACACCCCAGGCGTCACCGGGTTCGTGGGTACCTCAACGCAAGCTGTTCCGTTGTCTCCCGACGAGGAACAGCGCATGCTGGGAAGCCTTGGCATCACAGGTTCACGTGAAGCACCCAAAATCAAGGTCACCTTCAACGTTGGCGACATGGTTCAAGTCACGTCGGGTCCTTTCTCGGATTTCACAGGCGTGGTGAGCGAAGTCAACTCCGAGCGCGGCACCCTCAAGGTCCTCGTCTCTATTTTCGGTCGTGAAACCCCCGTTGAACTCGATTTCTCACAGGTCGTCAAAAGCTGACGACCTTCATTGCGCGTTTGAACCGCGTGGCCGGCCAAGCCATGCGGGAGCGTTAGGAGGCCACATATGGCAAAGAAAGTAGAAGGCATCGTCAAGCTCCAGCTGCCCGCAGGGGGCGCCACTCCGGCCCCGCCTGTCGGACCTGCGCTTGGACAGTACGGCGCCAACATCATGGAGTTCGTCAAGGCGTATAACGCTGCGACAGCCGACCAGGCTGGCGCTGTTGTGCCCGTCGAGATCACCATCTACGCCGACCGCTCGTTCACCTTCACGATGCGGACGCCGCCTGCGAGCTACCTGATCAAGCAGGCTGCAGGCATCGAGAAAGGTTCAGGCGAGCCGCACAAAAATAAGGTGGGCTCCATCACGTGGGACCAGTGCATTGAGATCGGCCGCACGAAAATGCCGGACCTTAACGCCAACACCGAGGAAGCTGCGGCATGGATCGTGGCCGGTAGCGCCCGCTCAATGGGTGTGACCGTGGAAGGAGCGCCGGAACGTGGCTAAGCACGGAAAACGCTACCGAGACGCCGCCACCAAGGTCGACGCGAACGCAACGTATCCGATCGATGAAGCGGTCAAGCTCGTGCAGTCCATGGCGAGCGCGAAGTTCGATGAAACCGTTGAGGTTCACGTGCGACTCGGGATCGATTCACGCAAGAGCGATCAGACCGTCCGCGGAACCGTTGCTCTGCCTCATGGCACAGGCCGCAGCGTTCGGGTGGCCGCCATCGCCCAAGGGGAAGCGGTGCAAGCCGCCGAAGCCGCTGGGGCCGACATCGCCGGAGCCGATGAACTCGTTGACCGCATTGCTGGTGGCTTTTTCGAGTTTGATGCGGTTGCCGCCACGCCGGACATGATGGCCGCGATTGGCGCCAAGCTCGGACGTGTTCTGGGGCCTAAAGGGTTGCTTCCGAACCCGAAGTCCGGCACCGTGGGTCCGGATATCGCTGCGATTGTCACGGCCTTGAAAGCGGGCCGCATTGAATTCCGTGCCGACAAGACCGGCGTGGTTCACGCCCCCATCGGTAAAGCCTCATTTGATTCTGGTGCGCTGGTTGAAAACTTCCAAGCGCTGAACGAAGCGGTGAACGGAGCCAAGCCGGACGCCGCAAAAGGCCAATACATCCGCTCGGTGTTCGTGGCATCCACCATGGGCCCCAGCGTTCGTGTGGCCATCTAATCCTTGGCATCCCGGTGCGTAGCGGGGGTACAGCGCCCTCCACGGGCGTTGCCCGAACCACCTGATGGCGTTTGAGACAGCAGGGGCCGGCCAGGCTTAAAGATCCTGCCGAGGCGTCCGGGACGCGACCTAAGTCGCAACCCACGCTACGCCTCGCGGCACGCCCAACCACCGTTGGGCATCGACACCCAAGCAAGAAGGAGACCTAAATGGCGAATCCAAGGAACGAAGCAGCCGTTGCGGACTTGCGAGAACAACTCGCCGGTGTGTCAACGTTCTTCGTCGTGGACTACCAAGGACTCTCCGCTGGGGACATGAACCGCCTTAGGAGCGAAGTGCGTAAAGCCGGCGGTCACATTCTCGTCGCCAAAAACACCCTCATTAACGTCGTGCTCAAGGAGCAAGACGTTGAGGGTCTCGACGAGACGCTGACCGGGCCCACCGCCCTGGTGTTGGTTGGAAGCGATCCGGTAGGACCCGTCAAGGCCCTGACCGAATTCGCCAAAGACCACCCCCAAGAGCTTCCTAAGGCCAAAGGCGGCCTCATGCAAGGCAGCGTCGTCGGTTCCGAATCGTTCGAGCGCATTGCCAAGCTGCCGTCCGAGGACGAACTCAAAGCGCAGCTTGTTGGCGTGCTCACGGCACCGATGCAGCAGCTCGTTGGCGTTCTGTCCGCACCCCAGAGAGATTTCGCTACCGTCGTCAGCAACTACGCTGACAAACTCAAGGAGGAGGGTTAACCATGGCCTTCGATAAAGACGCAATGATCGATCAACTTAGTGAACTCACCGTGCTCGAACTCGTCGAGCTCGTGGACGGCCTCAAAGAAAAATGGGGCGTTGAAGCGGCCGCCGCGATGCCGGCCGGCGCCATGATGGCAGGTCCCGCTGCAGGCGGCGCAGAAGGTGGCGACGCCGGCGGCGCCCAAGACGAATTCACCGTCTCCATCTCAAACGCGGGCGACAAGAAACTGCAGGTCATCAAAGAGGTTCGTGGCATCACCAACCTCGGCCTGAAAGAAGCGAAAGAGCTCGTCGAAGGCGGCGGCGTTGTGAAAGAAGGCGCCAGCAAAGAAGAAGCCGACGAGATCAAAGAAAAACTCGAAGCCGCGGGAGCGACCGTCGAGGTCAAGTAAGGCGCCGCGCTCGCACCGGATGCAACCGCCACGCCGGCTTGGTTTCACCACCAAGTCGGCACGGCGGCCCAAAGAGCGCAAATTACGTCCTATTCTTCGTAAGCGTTATACACTTGCTATTTGGCGCAAGACGGATCAATCCGCTGGAGGCTTGTTTGCCACGACACGTAACCGCACGGCACAACCCAACGAACACCACGAACACGGCGTTCGTATGCCTCTTGTGCAATCCAAGGCAGCCGCTTCAAACGCGGATGCCTCACACCTATTTTGCTCTACACACATCACCGTCTCAGGCTCAAACCGTCGGTCAGCGCAATTCGTAAAGGGGTGAAGATGCGCGAAATTAAGTCGTTCGGCAACATCCGCGAGGTTATTGATCTTCCCAACCTCACCAACATTCAGATTACCTCCTACAACCACTTCTTGCAGCACGGCGTGTCCGCAGAACAACGCGAAGACGTCGGCCTGCAGGCAGCGTTCAAAGAGGTCTTCCCGATTGACGAGACTGAACGTGGCCGCCAAACCGGACTGGTCATCGACTTTCTCGAATACACCCTGACCGAGCCTGAATTCGGCCCAGACGAATGCCGCGAGAAAGACCTGAGCTACCACGCCGGCCTGTTCGCCAAGCTGCAACTCATCCACAAGGACACAGGCCTGATCAAGGAAGACCAAGTCTTCCTCGGCGACATTCCCTTGATGACCGAAGATGGGTCGTTCATCATCAACGGCGCAGATCGCGTCATCGTCTCCCAAATTCACCGGTCACCCGGTGTCTACTTCACGGCATCCATGCGCCCAAACGGCGCACGAAGCCTGACCGCCAGCATCATCCCCATGCCCAAACGCGGTCCCTGGATTGAACTGGAGTTCGACAACTCGGGCGTGCTGTGGATGAAGGTCAACAAACGTAAATTCCCCTTCACCCTGCTCCTGCGCGTCCTCGGTTACACCGACGCCACCATCCGCGAGTTGTTCGCTGGCCACGACGGCCTGCTTGATGCAACCTTCGAGCAAGAGGAAGCCTCGGACATCACCCCAGAAGAGGCCCTCCTTCGCCTGTTCACGGTCCTACGCCCGGGCGATCCACCCAAGGTCGACAAAGCGATCTCGTACCTCTACGGCTTGTTGGCTGATCCTCGCCGCTACGACCTTGGTGCTGCCGGCCGCCACAAAGTCAACGCCAAACTCAACCTTGAGCACGAACAGAAGACCCTCCTTGGTTTCGAGGACGATCGTTTCGTTGACTACGGCCTCATTCCCACCATTCAGTACCTCATCAAACTGCAGGCTGGCGAGGAAGGCGTCGAAGAAGACGACATCGACCACCTCGGTAACCGCCGCATTCGTACCGTCGGCGAGCTCGTTGCCGACCAGATCCGCGTCGGTCTCGGCCGGATGGCACGCGGCGTACGTGAACGGATGCTGCTTGGGAACCCTGACGCTGCAACCCCACAAAAACTCGTCAACAACCGACCCATCGTGGCCGCACTCCGCGAGTTCTTCGGACGCAGTCAGCTGTCACAGTTCAAGGACCAAATCAACCCGCTTTCCGAACTGCGTCACAAGCGCCGCATCTCGGCCCTCGGACCGGGTGGTCTCACGCGCGAGCGCGCAGGCTTCGACGTCCGTGACGTGCACCGCACGCACTACGGCCGAATCTGTCCGATCGAGACACCCGAAGGTGCCAACATCGGCCTGATCACATCGCTTGCGAGCTACTCGCGGGTGAACGAACTAGGCTTCATCGAAGCCCCCTACCGCAAGGTAGCCGGCGGCAAAGTCACCGACGACGTCGTGTACATGACCGCCCACGAAGAAGACCGGTACGTGATCGCCCAGGCGAATACGGAACTGGATGATACGGGACGCATGGTGAACGAACGCATTGTGGCTCGCGATCGCGGCGAGCCGGTGTTCGCAGCCCGCGACGACATCGATTACATGGACGTGTCGCCCAAACAGATCATTTCTGTTCCCACGTCGATCATCCCGTTCTTGGAGCACGACGACGCCAACCGCGCGTTGATGGGTTCCAACATGCAGAGCCAAGCCGTACCGCTGATCAAGGCTGACGCTCCTTACGTGGGTACGGGCGTTGAAGAACGCATTAGTCGCGACTCAGGCACCTGCCTTGTCGCCGAAGAAGACGGCACCGTGTCCTACGTCGATGCGAACGTCATTCGCATTCAAGGCAAAAAAGCGGAGCGTGAGTACCCACTCACGCGTTTCCAACGGTCCAACCAAAACACCAACCTTGACCAGCACCCCGTTGTCCAGGTCGGCGACAAGGTGAAGGCAAACCAGGTGATTGCGGACGGTCCTGCATCACAAAACGGTCGGCTCGCCCTCGGCCAAAACATTCTGATCGCGGTCATGCCATTCGATGGCTACAACTTTGAAGATGCCATCGTCCTCTCCGAATCACTCGTGCGTAACGACTCGTACACGAGCGTGCACATCGAAAAGTTCGAGAAAGAAGCCCGCGAAACGAAGCTCGGCCCAGAAAAAATCACGCGTGACATTCCGGGCCTCAGCGAAGCGGCTTTGCGCGATCTCGATGAAGATGGCGTTGTCCGCGTGGGCGCTGACGTCAAGCACAACAGCATTCTTGTGGGCCACACCAGCTTCAAAGGCGAGAAAGACCCCACCCCCGAAGAGCGCCTCCTCCGGTCGATCTTCGGAGAAAAAGCGCGCGAAGTGAAGGACACCTCACTACGCGTACCACCAGGCGATTCTGGGGTCGTGCTCCGAACCGTGCGTTTCCAGCGCGGTGACGAAGGCGTCGAGCTCAAGCCAGGTGTGCAAGAGATGGTGCGCGTTTACATCGCGCAGAAGCGCCGCCTCATTGAAGGTGACAAGCTCGCCAACCGCCACGGGAACAAAGGCGTGGTCGCCAAAATCCTGCCGCCTGAGGACATGCCGTACCTGGAAGACGGCACGCCCGTCGACTTGGTCTTCAACCCGCTTGGGGTTCCAAGCCGCATGAACCTCGGCCAGATCCTCGAGACGCACTTGGGACTCGCGGCCTACAAGCACGGTGTGAGCTACGTCACCCCCGTGTTTGATGGCGCCACCGAAGACGAAATCAAAGACCTCCTCGAAGACGCTGCTCGCAAGGACATCAAGTCAAACCAGGAGGCTGGTTTCGCTCCCGACCGGCGCGAACAAGAAGTGATCCGGCGTGCGGCCAAGCTCGGCATCCTCGAAGACACGAGCGATTACGAAGAAGCACAAGTCAACCTGGCACGTTCCGGGAAGGCCGTTCTCTACGACGGCCGAACGGGTGAGGCCATCGACGCGCCGATCGTGGTTGGCATCATGTACGTGCTGAAGCTCTACCACATGGTCGAAGACAAAATGCACGCACGCTCCACTGGCCCGTACAGCCTCATCACGCAGCAACCGCTTGGCGGTAAGGCACAGTTCGGGGGCCAGCGCCTCGGCGAGATGGAGTGCTGGGCACTGCAAGCGCACGGTGCCGCACACACCCTGCAAGAAATGCTCACGATCAAGTCAGATGACCTTGACGGCCGTAACGCATCGTACGAGGCCATCGTCAAAGGCAACGACGTGCTTGAACCGACGATCCCTGAGTCCTTTAAGGTGCTCGTCAAGGAGCTGCACTCCCTGGGTCTTGACGTCAAAGTGCAAGACGACGATGGCAGCACCCTGAGTATCTTCGATGAAGCCGGGAGGCACTGGTGAGCAACCAAGAGCGCAGCACCGAAAGGGAGCTTATGAGCGACACCCGACGCTACGATTTCAGCAAGGTCCAGATCGGAATTGCCAGCCCAGAGCAAATCCGTGACTGGAGTTACGGCGAGATCACGAAGCCGGAAACGATCAACTACCGAACGCTCAAGCCCGAACGGGACGGCTTGTTTGACGAGCGCGTCTTCGGCCCTGAAAAGGACTGGGAGTGCACGTGCGGCAAGTACCGTGGCCAGCGATTCGCAGGCAAGGTGTGTGAACGATGCGGCGTTGAGGTCACCAAGGCGACCGTTCGGCGCTACCGCATGGGTCACGTTGAGCTGGCCACCTCCTGCGCCCACATCTGGTACGTCAAAGACATCCCATCCAAAATCGGTTCGCTGCTCAACCTGTCAACCAGCCAACTTGAGCAAGTGCTGTACTTCGCTAAGTACATCGTCACCGACCCGATGGGCGCCAAATTGGACGGCCGTCCGTTAAAGCGCGGCGACCTGCTCAGCGACGAAGAGTACCGCCAGCTTCGCTACGGACGCCAAGAGACCTACAGCATCTCCGGAAATGAAGATGCCAACGTCCGTGATGGTGAAAGTGTGGAAGTTGGCCAAAGCCTTGCTAAAGGCGTCAAAGCCAAAATTAGCGGGATTGCCCAATACCGCTTTCCGCGGCGCATCCGAATTGACTACTTAGAAGCCCGCGATGGCCGTCTGATCCTGCCCGCCAACGACTGGATTCAAGAAGAAGCTTACGAAGGCGGCCAACCGCTTGCTGAACTCACCGAGGACGTGACCCTGGCGAGTGAAGAAGAAGGTGTGGTGCAACTGCTTCCGATCGGCGACGAGGGCGGCGTGGCTGTCGTGCGTGATGTCGACGACGAGAGCATTCTGGCCAGCTACCTCATTCCTGCCGGTATGACCCCAGCGGTTGGTGACGGAGAGTACGTCGAAAAAGGCGACACCGTCGCGACGGCGAGCAGCGGTACCACCCTGACGATCCCCCAAGACGCCAAAGCTGAACTGCGTGCCAGCAAGGTCAAAGGCGACCAGGTGACGTTCACCCTGAGCGTTGCGTGGGCACGAACCGAATCCCATGAGGTCAATCCCACCATGCACGTGCTGGTGGGCGACGGGGCAGACGTCCAGGCTGGCGACAAGATCGTCGGCGCCATCGATGCGGCGCAAGAAGTCACCGCCACCGCCGACGGCAAGGTCTACCTTGCGGAACCGGCCAGCATCATCGTCAGTCGCGCGCACGTTTACCCCTTTGAAGACGAGCCGCTCGTGATTAACGGCGATCGCGTCGCCCCAGGCGATGAGCTTGCCGACGAAGGTCGCGTCAAGGCCGACATTAACGGCCGCGTCGAAATCGATCTGGTCCGTAGCCAGGTTCGCGTGATCGAAAGTTACGACGTTGAAGCGCAAATGGGCGCCGACCCCATCAAAGCGCTGCTTGCGTCGCTTGACCTCGAAAAACTCGAGGCGGAACTGGTTGAAGAAATGGCTTCACCCAGCCGCCACAAGCGTGCCAAGGCCCGCAAGCGCCTCGAAATCGTCCGCAGCTTCCTGCACAGCGGAAACGACCCATCATGGATGGTTCTTGACTCGGTGCCGATCATGCCACCAAGCCTGCGGCCGATGGTGCAAGTGGACGGTGGACGCTTCGCAACAAGCGATCTTAACGACCTCTACCGGCGCTTGATTAACCGTAATAACCGCCTCAAAAAGCTTCTGCAGCAGGGCGCGCCTGAAATGATCGTGCGTAACGAGAAGCGCATGCTTCAAGAGGCCGTGGACGCGTTGATCGACAACGGTCGGCGCGGCAGCCCCGTGGTGAACCCCGGTTCCGACCGGCCGCTTCGGAGCCTGACTGACCTGCTTGGTGGTAAGCAAGGTCGCTTCCGGCAGAACCTGCTCGGTAAGCGCGTCGATTACTCCGGCCGTTCGGTCATCGTCGTCGGTCCACAGTTGTCGCTTCACCAGTGTGGTGTGCCCAAGCGCATGGCACTTGAGCTGTTCAAGCCGTTCTTGTTCAAGAAGCTCGAAGAGCGTGGCATTGCGAGCAACATCAAGAATGCGCGTCGTGTTCTTGAAAACACCCAAAACCTCCGCGATGAAGTGTGGGACGCCCTCGAAGAGGTCATTAAAGACCGCGTGGTACTCCTCAACCGCGCCCCGACGCTTCACCGCCTCGGGATTCAGGCGTTCGAGCCCGTGCTCGTTGAAGGTCAAGCCATTCAACTCCATCCGCTCGTCTGTGAGGCGTTCAACGCCGACTTTGACGGCGACCAGATGGCGATTCACGTGCCGCTGTCCGTGCATGCGCAGGCCGAAGCGCGCCTGCAAATGCTTGCCAGCCACAACCTTCTTTCGCCCGCGCACGGCAACCCCAACGTGCAGGCCAGTCGCGACATCATCCTTGGCTTGTTCGTGCTCACCCAGGTGCACACCGGCCGCAAAGGGATCGGCCTTAAGTTCAAGGACGCCGCGAAAGCCATTAAGGCCTACGAAGATGGCAAGGTTGACCTGAATGCCACGATCGAAGTCGATGGACAAGAAACGTCCGTCGGGCGACTGAAGTTCAAATTCTCGAGCATTGATGAAGCCCTTTTGGCTGTCGAAAGCGGCCTGATCGACATGCAAGACGTCGTGACGGTCAACATCGATGGTCAACGCATCGAGACCAGCCCAGGACGGATGTTCTTCGCCCGCATGGTCCGCGAGACGGTGTCTGAAGATGGCGCCGACGTACCGAGCGAGCTCATCCGCTACGACGTGGCGTACGAAAAGGGAGCCTTGCGCGACCTCGTGGTCGAAAGCTTCAAACGTCTCGGCGTCGATCGCACCGCGAACCTTCTTGACGCACTCAAGCGGTACGGCTTTGAGCTTTCCACCACCAGCGGTATCACCATCGGGATTGATGACGTCACCATTCCTGAAGAGAAATCCGCCCTCATTGCCGAAGCCGAAGAAAAGCTCGAGAAGATCACCGAAGCCGCCGCAATGGGTTTTGTCACGGAACAAGAACGCAAGCAGCAGGTGGTCCGCCTTTGGGGCGACACCACCGAACGCGTCAAAGATGCGGTGTTCCAGAACTTCCAGGCGAACACGCCCTTCAACCCGCTGTACGTCATGGCGCAGTCCGGCGCCCGTGGTAACCCCCAGCAGATTCGTCAGCTGGCCGGCATGCGCGGACTGATGGCCAAACCGTCAGGTGAGACGATCGAACTGCCGATCCGAGCTAACTTCCGTGAGGGGCTCGACGTTCTGGAGTACTTCAACTCGACCCACGGTGCACGTAAAGGTGGGGCGGATACCGCTCTTCGGACCGCCGACTCCGGTTACCTGACCCGTAAACTTGTCGATGTGGCCCACGAGCTCGTCGTGCGTGAAGACGACTGCGGTACCTCAGACAGTCTGCATGTTCCGTTCTACGGACGCGACGACAACCTCCGCCCCAAAGGACACCTTGAGATGACGCTCTACGGCCGCCGACTGGCGCAACCGTTGACGCTCGGTGACCGCACCTGGGACGAAGGCGTCCACCTTGACCACGAAGACGTCAACGCCATCTACGCCGGTCTTGAAGCGCACCCTGAAGTGCGTGAGACGACCGTCCGTAGTCCGTTGACCTGTCAAACGCGCGCAGGGGTTTGCCGAGCCTGTTACGGCATGGACATGTCCACCATGCGCGAGGTGGGTCTCGGTGAGGCGGTTGGTGTCATTGCTGCTGAATCGATCGGCGAGCCGGGCACCCAGCTCACCATGCGGACGTTCCACACGGGCGGCATTGCTACCGGTGGCGACATCACGCAAGGTCTTCCGCGCGTCATTGAGCTTGTCGAAGCGCGCAAGCCGAAAGCCCGCGCGGTCATCAGCGACATCGACGGCAAGATCAGCGTCACCGAAGATGATGACGAGGACCGGATTCACATCACGGTCACGTCCGACGACGGCGAATTCGTGAAGACATACAAGGTGGACCGCAACACCCGCCTACTCGTCCGCGATGACGACGTTGTGGAAGCCGGTGATCAACTCACCCGCGGCGCAATCAACCCGCACGATCTGTTGGAATCCCGTGGTCCTGACGCTGTTGAGGCTTACCTCGTGGACGAAATCCAACGCGTGTACCGCAGCCAAGGGGTCAGCGTGCACGATAAGCACATTGAGGTCATCGTGCGTCAGATGCTCAAGTATGTGGAAATCCAAGAGTCGGGTGACAGCGAGTTCTTGGAAGGTCAGATCATTGAGCGGTTTGACATTGAAGAGGTCAACGCCCGCCTGTTGGATGAGGGCAAAACGCCTGCCAGCTGGAAGCCGGTGCTACTCGGCATCACGAAGGCGAGCCTGTCCACCAAGAGCTGGCTGTCGGCTGCAAGCTTCCAGCACACCACCCACGTGCTGACCGAAGCGGCCGTCAGCGGGAAGGCCGACGACCTCGTGGGCCTCAAGGAAAACGTCATTCTGGGTCGCCTCATCCCAGCAGGCACTGGACTTGACGCGATTCAAGCCACCCGCGTGGCGGAACGCGATGTGGTCGCAGCCGCCCGTTCGGACGCAGCAAGCAAGCTCGCTGCGAGCCGTGCCACCGAAGCGGAAGAGGGATCGCGACCTGAAGCCTAAGGCGATAGGTTCAATTGCCTAAAGGACAACGCCGTGCGGTGCGCAAGCGCCGCACGGCGTTTCTTTGATGCTAATCCAGTACGCTGTGCACGATGCCTACGACGCCACCCGATCAAGCGATCGTGCTAGCGATCGATCCAGGATTCAGGGTGGGTTATGCCTACTTAGATACGCGTGGACGTTGTCTGGACAGGGGTATTGAATCGGGTGACGCAATTGCCGACCGCCTTGACCATTGCACCATCGAGGTGGCCGTGGGGGATGGGACCGAGAGGCACCAGGTATTACGCGCCGCAGACGCAAGTGGGGTCAACGTCAAGGTGATTGATGAGGATGGAACGACCCTTGAGGGACGCGAGTTGTGGCGACGCGCAGAGGGAAGCTTAGGCTTTAGGCGCTGGCTGCCACACGGCCTTAAGCTGCCATCAGGACCGATTGATGATTATGCCGCTTGGGCGATTGGGCTGCGTTACCTGGGCATCAAACCCAGTGACGTTTGGGTAGATCCGGGTTAACCGAGGACCTCGTCCTCGTCAACGTTCATTAGTTTGCGTGCTTCATCGGTATCGATGCCTTGCACCGCACTGATCTCGCCTGCCAGGAGTCGCAATGCCCGACGGTACGCTTGCCGGTCAAGGTCTGGCAGTCCGCGTTCGAGGTCCCAGCGACGCAATTCACTCGCAAGCGTCGCAATTTGGTAGGGATCGCCGCTCGAAAGGATGTCGGTCACGCGTCGGTGCCGCGCAGCCCACTGTTTTGGGAGCGTCATGTGGCCGTTCTCTAATCGTTCTAGAACGCTTTTGACTTCGTCGTTGGTTAAGGCAGCGCGAAGACCGGCTGCTTGTGGGTCGGCAACGGGCACGTACGCCCGTGAGGTGCCGTTTGGGAAGTCAACTTCGTAGTACTTGAATTCATTGCCGGCGACTTCTTTTTTTGTGGTTCCTGCGATCTTGCCAACACCGTACGGTGGTAGCACCACCTGGTCGCCTTTTTTGAACTTTTTGGTTGATTCCATGCTGCCTCCCTAGGCGCGCCGTATTCTTCAGGAACGGCTGTAAGCGCCCTCCGGCCAAACGGCATTGTAGCAGATTGGCACGGCCTTATTGCGACGTGGCAGGCTGGACGGGTGGGCTGTCAGGCGTCCGCCGGCGGTAGCGCACCACCAATGCCACCCCCAACAACAGAATTGGCGCACCGATCAAGACACCCGTGCCGGGGATTTCACCAAAAATCACCACCGCTAGCAGGCTCGCACCGACCGGTTCCAGCAGCGTGACCGTGGACACGACCGTGGGGTCAAGGTGCCGGTTTGCCCAATTCAGGCCACCGTGCCCAACCAGCTGCGGCACCAGTGCCATCGCCACAATCCAACCCCAGGTGGCAAGCGGCCACTCAAAGTACGAAACCCCGAAGGCCCAAGGAAGCGGAAGCAAGAAGAGGCCAGCAAAAAAGTTCACAAGCAGCGCATACGTCATGGTTGGTAAGCCACGCCGTTGGGCTGATCGTCCCAACAGAAAATAGCCAGCGGCGGACCAAGCACCGATCAACGCCAGGCCGTCACCTAACAGGGGCGCGCTTCCGCCCGCCAGGTCACCAAACCCGATGGTCACGCCGCCGGCCAGGGCGAACGCAAGGCCAACGAACACGCCACGCGTGGGGCGGATTCCCATCGCCCAGCCGATCAGGGCCACCCATAGCGGCAAGGTGGTCACGATCGTCACGCTGGCCGCGACGGTGGTGAATGTAAACGAGGACAACCATGACGCGAAGTGCACCGCCAGAAAGAAGCCTGCAGCAACGGTCGGAAGGAGCGTTTCTTTGCGTAGGTCTTGCCGCCGCAAACGCGGTGCGATCCACGGCGCCAGCAGCGCGGTCGCGATGACCATCCGCCATAGGGCGATGAGGGGTCCGGGCGCTTCGGCAAGCTTCGTGAAAATGGCAGCCAAACTGATCGCGACCACCACCGCTGAGAGGACGCCTACGATGGCGGTTCGGCTCGGCATTCGCGCATCCTAACCGTCTGCCGGTGCTTAGGGGATGGGCTGCGGTGGGCTAATTGCGTAGGTGCTGCCAGGCGGCCATAAGCCAGCCTGTGATGAGTGCCACGCCACCCACCGGCGCGACCGCACCCCATAGGGGCACGTTGGTCCAAACCAGCATGTATAAGCTGCCTGAGAAGAGCACCGTGCCCACAAGCAAGGCGATCATCGCGACGCGTGCGGACCGCGGACTCACCGCCAACGCCATCAGGCCCAGGGCGTGCCACATTTGGTACCTCACCGCCGTCTCAAACGTTCCCATCCGTTCACTGGTCAGGACCGATTCAAGCGCATGCGCACCGAACGCCCCCAGCGCAACAGACGTCGCTGCAAGTGCAGCGCCGATGGCAAACCAGTGCGGCTTCATCCGGCGTGATCGTTCTCGTCCATCACACCGTCGACGATCCGTACGATGTCATCGGCCGCTGCAGCCACTTCAGGGTCGTGCGTGACCATGATGACAGCCCGACCGTCTTCGGCGACTGAACGCAGTGCCTGCACCACCGTCTTGCCGCTCTCGCGATCCAACGAGCCGGTAGGTTCATCGGCAAAGACCACGCTTGGATCGTTGGCCAGAGCGCGCGCAATCGCCACACGTTGACGCTCCCCGCCGCTTAAGGTCCGCGGCAGCGCGCTTGCGCGGTGGCTGACACCGAAACGCTCCAGTAGCTCGCTTGCGCGTTGCTGGCGTTCTTGGCGAGGAACCCCAGCTAGGCCCATGGGGAAGGCGATGTTCCTCGCGGCAGGGAGGACGGAGATAAGGTTCGCGGCTTGGAAGACAAACCCAAAGGTGGTCAACCGGAAGGCTGCGCGTTTGCGTTCCGGTAGGTCGCTGATGACGGTACCGCCGTACTCCACATGACCTTCGGATGGGTCGTCGAAGCCAGCGAGGAGATTCAGCAGGGTCGACTTGCCGGAGCCGGACGGACCCATCACAGCTGTGACCTGACCAGGCAAAAACTCGTGGTTGACGTGGCGGATCGCCTCCACCGGACCACTTGGTGTGTCGAAGGTTCGCTTCAGTTCGTGGGCAATCAGTGGGTGCGTCGTGGTTTTAGACGCCATAGGACGTGGCCTCCGCGATTCGTATTCGTGCCGCCCTTGCCGACGGTGCAAGGCCTGACAGGATGCCCATGGCAAAGGCCACACCGAATGAGAAGGCCACCAGGCGGGCGGTGATGGCCGCTACCTGAAGGCCGATCAGGTCGACCGCGATGATGTTGACCACGGCAGCGCCGCCAAACCCAAGGGCCACGCCGGCGGCCCCGCCGACAATGGACAAGGCAATGCTCTCGACGAGTACGAGGCCGAACAGGAACCGTGGGCGTGCGCCGACTGCGCGGACGACCCCAAACTCGCGGGTCCGCTCAATCACGCTCATCAGGACGGTGTTTGCCACGGCGATCGCGCCGACGATCAAGGCAATGACGGAGATACCGAGGCGCACAACGTCAGTGATTTGGATTCCGCGTTCGATGACCTCAAGAACGTCGCTTTGGGTTTGAAACCCAAGTTCAGGGAATCGTTCGGCCAGGGCGGCGGCGGTGTTGGCCGCTTCGGCAGGATTTTCAATATCAACCACAAAGAATGTGACGTTGTCGTTGGCGTTGGTGGCTTGTTGGAGGCTGACGAGTGGCGTAATCACCGCGTTCCCTAGAAAGCCCCCGGCACTGCTTGAGAGGCCCACAATCTCGAATGCCGCATCGCTTGACAAACGTAGCGTGCCACCGACTTGTAGGTTGCTTCGTTCGGCGACCTGCTCGCCCACCACGGCGACGTTTCGTGTGCGGTCCTCGGGTGTCAGTCCGCGACCTTCGGTGATTTCGAAGCCGGGGTAAATACCGGTGAGGTCCACATCGGTTGGGACGCCTTGAAAAGCAAACGACGATGTCGGACTGAAGCCCCCGCGGAAGTAAAGGTAGAGCGGTGTAACGGACACGATGCCGTATTCGTCGGCAACAGCCCGCAGGTCGTCGGCGCGGCTGAGCGGCAACTCAGGTGAGCTTCCAAGGTTTTCAAACGAGCCGTAACTCACTTGAATTTCGGCACCCACGCTCCCAATTTCGTTGGCGAACGCTTGACGCAGGCCTTCACCAAGCGACAGGAAGACAACCATGGAGCCAACCGCAATGGCGATGCCAGACGCGGTGAGGAACGTGCGCATCGGCCTGTAGCGAAGCGCACTCAGGGCGAGTTCAAGGACCATAATCAGTCGCTCGCGAAGGCAGCACCGGCGACGCCGCCGTCGGCGCCGATCGGATCAACCTGCTCGCCGTTAAGGAAGATATCGACACCACCTGCGTTGCCTAAGCGGATGTAGACCGGCAGGTCAAACTCGTACTCGCTGCCGGGTTGCGCGGTGGTGTACGCCAAACGCTCGCCTTCACCGCGCTCAAGGCCTTGGTAGGCCTCAAGCCACGACCGTTCGCGGACGACCAAGCGGAGTCCGGACGCCCCGTCCGCCGGTCGGTTGGCGGCAGGCGCGCTGCCGCTTGCGGTGACGGGTGTGAGGTCGAAACTGAACGTGCGATCTTCGGTGAACGTTTCTTCGGTGCGAAGCGGCTCGTAACCGTCAAGCGTGATGGTGAGCGTTCGCTGCGGTCGTGCGGTCACGGGGACGTTTTCGATGGGGGTGGCGCCTGGGAGGGGAAACGCATCCACGCTGACATTAGCGCCAGGCGGGTTGGTTTGGACGCTGATTTGAACCTCCGCAGGTAAGCCGTTGGGTCCAGCGGGACTGGGGGCGGCCAGCAGGTCGCCCTCGGTACCCGCTTGAGGCGCGTCTGCACCCTCGGTGACGGCCGCATCCTCCGCTCCGTTGGCAGCAGGGGCTGCGTCTTCTGGGGTTTCTGCCGGTGCGTCGCTGACGATGTCCGGTGTGGCTGCCGCTGGGTCTGGTGCGGGTTGGGTGGCTGCGTTACTGAAAAGCGTGTTGACGCCCCACAGGCCGCCCGCGATGACGGCGATCAGCAGCGCGGCTGTCAGCAAAAGCCCGCTTGGGAGACGTACCGCTTTGCGCGTGACCGGCGTGGGGGCGGGACGACGCGGGGTGCGTTGCACGGTGGGAATGTCTTGGGCTTCGCTTTGGCTTGTGGCGGCCGGGTCGGGTGTGGCTACGGTGCCGGTGAGTGCTTCAAACAGTTCGGTCGCTCGGGCTTCGGGTAGTCCTACCTCACGCGCGAATAGGCGCACGAAGTTGCGGGCGTACACGGTGCTTGGGAACTCATCCACGGCGTTATTTTCGAAGGCTTCTAGGTACGCCTGGCGAATCCGTGTGCGGTCCGCCACCGTCTGGAGGCTCAGCCCTTTCGCTTCGCGGGCGGTTTTTAGGGCTTCGCCCAGCGTGTTGGGGTTCGCGGGAGAGGCCTGGGTTGGTGGTTCGGTCATGCGGTGAGCTCCTTCGTCCGCTGGGCTAACGCACGTGCGATTTGCGCTGCGAGGGTCGCGTTGCGCTCGAGGAGGCGAACGTTGACGGTCACGGTTTGGCCTCCCGACCGCTCGGCGATCGCCGCGAGAAGGTGCGGTGTAACGGCTTTGCCGCGAATACCTTGCGCGGCCGCATCACGGCGGGCGTCATCGATCCATGAGTGTACGTCGTCGGGGCTCAGACCTTCGTCGACCGGCTGACTCACCAGCACACCGGAGCCTAAGCCGATCGTTCGCTGGGCCTCTTCAATGGCTGCCACCTCTTCGGGTGTGTCGGCACGAATGGGTACTTCAAGATCGGTGGTTGGCACGTGAAATCCGGCCAGTCGGTCGCTTTGGTAGCCAACCACCGGAACACCGAGCGTTTCGAGTCGTTCAAGGGTGGCCGGCACATTCAACACACTTTTGGGGCCGGCGCAGACGGTGACCACTGGATGGCGCGCCAGCGCCCCAAGATCGGCGGATTCGTCGAACGGTTCAACGTGAACACCGCCTATTCCTCCTGTGGCAAACACGCGTATGCCCTGTTGGGCTGCGAACTTAAGGGTGGTTGCGACGGTCGTGCCTGCCGTTCGGCCCTGAGCCATGATGGCTGCCAGGTTCCAGGACGAGGCCTTGTCGCACGGTTCTTGCGCCAGGCGTTCAAGCTGGTCGGGTTCTAAGCCAATCACGGCTTGTCCGTCCACGATGCCGATGGTTGCTGGCTCAGCACCCTCACTGCGGACAATGGACTCCAAACTTTGGGCCAATTCGAGGTTGGCGGGGTGAGGGAGACCGTGGGTGATCACGGTGGATTCAAGCGCCACGACGGGTCGTTGGTTGGCAAGGGCGTCTTGGATTCGGTCTGGCGCTGTCATGTTCACGTTGTTGACGATATCGCAGCGGGGTGGATCACAGGGTTGTGGAACCCAAGGCTGGCGGCGTGCTACGTTGGCGATTTATGGATGTACCGTCGCTTTCGCAAGTGCTGCCGTGGGTTGAGCAAATTGGTGTCGGTGCGATTGCGGGATTTGTGTCGGGTTTCGCCATTAAAAAGATCGGTAAGGCCGTGGCCCTCGCCTTGGGCTTGCTGGTGGTGTCCGTCCAGTTTTTAGCGTGGGGTGGTTACGTCACGGTTGATTGGGTGAAGTTGCAGACCGATATTGAGCCTTGGCTGCGAACCGAGGCGTTGAATGAGGGCTGGTCTGGATTGGTGGACGTGTTGACGTATAACGCGCCGTTCGCCGTGGCGTTCGTGCCAGCGCTCATCGCAGGCCTTCGCAGAGGCTGACAAGATCTGAGTCACTAACACTCAAAGGACTTGACAAGTCGCTCTCTTGGGGAGTACGCTTGCGCCCGATTGGCACTCAACCCTACCGAGTGCCAAGCAAGCGTGGGGTATCCCACGAACCCAATCCAATTCCGTAGGAGGAAACATGACGCTCAAACCACTCGGGGACAAGATCGTGGTCGAGGTGATCGAGGAGCCGCAAACCACCGCAAGCGGCATCGTCCTTCCCGACTCGGCACAAGAAAAAAGCCAACGGGGCAAGGTCCGTGCCGTCGGCAGCGGCAAACTTCTCGACAGCGGTGAGCGCGTGCCCCTCGAAGTCTCAGAAGGCGACACGGTGGTCTTTGCCAAATACGGCGGCACCGAAGTCAACATCGAGGGCGAAGAGCTGATGATCCTCAGCGAACGCGACATTCACGCCATCGTTCAGTAACCCAACCGAACCACACCCAAAAAGGAGCATCTAAATGGCTAAAGATCTGTACTTCAAGGAAGAAGCGCGCCGCAGTCTCGAACGTGGCGTCAACGCCGTTGCCAACGCGGTGAAGGTCACGCTCGGCCCGAAAGGCCGCAATGTGGTCCTTGAAAAGAAATTTGGCAGCCCGACCATCACCAAAGACGGTGTGACGGTCGCCAAAGACATCGAACTCTCGAACCACCTCGAAAACATCGGCGCCAAACTGCTGATCGAAATCGCCAGCAAAACGAACGACATTACGGGTGACGGCACCACGACCGCTACCGTGCTGGGACAGTCCATCGTGCGTGAAGGCCTCCGCAACGTGGCCGCTGGCGCCAACCCGCTGGCCCTCAAACGCGGGGTTGACCGCGGTGTTGAAGCCGCCGTTGACGCCATCCGCGATATGGCCAACCCGGTTGAAGACAGCAAGGCCGTTGCCGAGGTCGCCTCGATCAGCGCCAACGACCCCGAAGTGGGCAAACTCATCGCCGACGCCATGGACAAAGTCGGCCGCGACGGCGTCATTACCGTCGAAGAGTCGAAGTCCCTCGACACCGAACTCGACGTCGTGGAAGGCATGCAGTTCGACAAGGGCTACCTGAGCCCGTACTTCGTCACGGACAGCGACGCCATGGAAGCCGTCCTCGAAGACGCCTTCGTCCTCATCCACGAGAAGAAAATCAGCGCCCTCAAGGACCTCCTTCCCGTCCTCGAGCAGGTGTCGCAAACCGGCAAGCCGCTGATGATCATCGCCGAAGACATCGAAGGCGAAGCCCTCGCGACGCTGGTCGTCAACAAGCTGCGCGGCACCCTCAACATCGCCGCCGTGAAAGCCCCCGGCTTCGGCGACCGCCGCAAAGAAATGCTTAAAGACATCGCTGCCGTCACCGGTGGTGAAGTCATCAGCGAAGAGCTCGGCCACAAGCTGGAAAACACCCAAATGCGGCAACTGGGCCAAGCCAAACGCATTCGTATCAGCAAAGACGAAACGACGATTATCGAAGGCCAAGGCGACGCAGCCTCGATCGAATCGCGCGTCAAAGGCATCCGTGCCGAAATTGACAACACCGACAGCGACTACGCCCGCGAAAAACTCCAAGAGCGCCTCGCGAAGCTCTCGGGTGGCGTGGCGGTCATCCGCGTCGGTGCTGCAACCGAAACCGAACTCAAAGAGAAGAAGCACCGCTTTGAAGACGCGCTCAGCACCGCCCGTTCGGCGGTTGAGGAAGGCGTCGTCGCCGGCGGTGGCGTGACCCTGATCCACGCCGTCGCATCGGTCAAGAAAGTGATCGAGAGCCTCGAAGGTGACGAGCGCACGGGCGCCAACATCCTCGTCCGCGCCCTCGAAGAACCGGCCCGCCAGATCGCAGAGAACGCTGGCGCCGAAGGCTCAGTGGTGGCCAACGCCATCAAAGACAAGAGCGACGGCCGCTACGGCTTCAACGCCGCTGTGGGCGAGTTCGTGAACGACATGTTCGCTGCGGGCATTGTTGACCCGACCAAGGTCACCCGCACGGCCCTGCAAAACGCCGCATCCATCGGTGCGCTCCTCCTCACCACCGAGGCGGTCATTGCCGACCAGCCCGAGAAGGAAGCTGCCGCGCCAGCCGGCGGTGGCGACATGGGCGACATGGGCGGTATGGGCGGCATGGGAGGCATGGGCTTCTAAGCCACCTCTCACGCGCAAGCACGCCAAACAGGCGGGCGTCACTGGACGCCCGCCTGTTCTTTGTCAATCACGCCGATCGCGTGAACACCACCGCAGGGGCTTACGCACCAATCAGGCTACGGCCGGTCATCTCCTCCGGCTGAGGCACCCCGAGCAACGCAAGCACCGTAGGAGCCACGTCCCCAAGGATGCCCCCCTCACGCAGGGTCACGTCGCCGGCGCCCGCGAGCACAAACGGCACCTGGTTGGTGGTATGCGCGGTGTGCGGTTGTCCGTCGGCGGTCATCATGGTTTCCGCGTTGCCATGATCGGCCAACACCAACAGCCGCGCCCCGGTCTCCTCGGTCGCCTCAAGCACCTTGCCAAGGCTCACATCGACCGCCTCACACGCCTTCACTGCGGCACCGATATCGCCGGTGTGGCCCACCATGTCGGGGTTGGCGAAATTCACCAGCACAAAATCATCGATACGTTCGCGAATGCGCGTCACGACCGCTTCGGTTAACGCCGGCGCACTCATCTCTGGCTGCAGATCGTAGGTCGCCACTTTCGGTGACGGCTCAATATGGCGGCTTTCTCCCTCGAAAGGCTCCTCGATTTTGGCGTTAAAAAAGTACGTGACATGCGGATACTTCTCGGTTTCTGCCGCATGAAATTGCGTGCGGCCGTGCACACTCAGCACTTCCGCCAGGCACGCCTTAAGTGGCGGCAAGCTCAGCAGGTACGGCGTATCCCACGACGCGTCGTACGGCATGAGTGACGCGTACGCCACGGCTGGACGCCGACACCGATCAAAACCATTAAATATATCTCCACCGATGAGGGCCTCCGACAACTGCCGCGCCCGATCGGCCCGAAAGTTGAAGAACAAGACCGCATCGCCGTCCTCAACGGGTCCGACCGGCGTACCGTCATCTGTGATGACGGTCGGTGTCACAAACTCATCGGTTTCTCCGTTCGCCTCCGCTTGCGCCATCGCATCATCTGCTGAGGGGGCCTTGCGCTGCCCATCACCACAAACAACGGCATCAAACGCGGCTTGCGTGCGCTCCCAACGACGGTCACGATCCATCGCAAGGTAACGGCCCGACACGCTTGCGATCCGCGCATCGATCGGTGCTGCCTGCAAATGGGACGCCACCTCACGCAAGAAACCACGACCGCTCGTCGGCGAGGTGTCACGGCCGTCTGTGAACGCGTGCACTCGAACGCGCTGCACGCCGGCACGAGCCGCCGCATCTACCAAAGCGAGCAAATGGTCGACATGGCTGTGCACACCCCCGTCACTGACGAGGCCCATAAGGTGAAGCGTGCCACCAGGACGCACGTTACGGAGCAGTTCAAGCCACACCTCGTTACCGTCAATCGCCTCGGCCTTGAGGTTTTCGGTGACAAAACTCAAGCTCTGCTGCACCACGCGACCCGCCCCGAGATTTAGATGGCCAACCTCGCTGTTGCCCATCTGGCCCTCCGGCAAGCCCACGGCAGGGCCTGACGCTTCAAGCTGCGTTGACGGCATGGTGCTTTGGAGACGATCAAAGTTCGGGGTGGACGCTCGTGCAACCGCATTACCGGGACCGTCTGGGGCTAAACCAAACCCGTCCAAGATCACCATCACCACAGCGGAACGATCCGTATTCATTCGGTTTCGACCTCCTCTAAACGTCGTCGCTTGCATCCACGGGCAGCCGATCCAACACAGCCCGCAGGCGGTCTGAAAGCGACGACCGCAGCATCGTATCGCTGACATCGGCCGATGCGACGTTCAAGAGCAGCGCGGCACGGTGCTTGAGTGCTCGCATCACCGCAGCCGCCACGCGCCGGTCGGTCAATGCCGCGGGCAGGTCCACCTCAACCTGCTGTAACAGCTGTCCGGCAGCGAGCGTGCGGGCAACCCGCGCTTCATCCTCGGTCAGTGCCATGGTAGGGCCATCTTGACCGGCAGTCCAAGCCGCGGCCGTCTGTTGGACGCGGGCATCATGCTCGTACCGCCCGCAGGTGAGACACGTCCGGCCACCGTTAATCACCGTGTCGCAGTACACGCAGCGTGACCAGCCAGCCGCCTGGGCCTCCCGCTCACGTGCCGCAAACGCGGCGGCCGCTCGCGTGACAGCCTCAAGCCCGTCCGTTTGGTCGGTTTCGCCCACCAGACGGACGGCTGCACGCGCGTCGTCCGGGCCCGGAGGTCCAAACCGTGGTTCTGCAGAGCGGTCTGGCGTTGCAACCGGCGAGACCGAACCCCGGGCAGCAAACCGAAGTTCCTTGACGGCCTCCCATCCGAGCGCATCGTTGATGGCGTCCATAAAGCGGCGGCGCTGCATGGCCAAATGCATCGCCGTTTCACTATCGGAAACGTCAACAAACAAGGTGCCGCGGGTAAACCGCCGGGCTTCGCTCAACCGCGCGGCCTCCGGGCCAACCGCACGCCGCCAAGCCTGCACCACCTGTGCGTCACGCATGCCGCGTTTCAAGCCTTGCCGCGCAAAGAGCTTCTCAAGGAGCGTTGAGGCAGCCTCAGTTGGCATGGGTGACCTCACCTCCAGCCACGTGTCGCACATCGGTCACGTCGGGGGGCGGTTCGGTGCCCGTCACGATCGCTTGGTCGGCCTGCCCAATCAGCGACATTAAAAAGGCGCGGCGGTGCGCATCAAGTTCGGCTGAGAAGTCGTCCAAAAGAATGACCGGCCAGCCCCCATGCTTGTCACGAAGGAGCTGTAGTTCGGCCGTGCGTAACGCCAGGGAGGCGGTTCGTGCCTCCCCGCGTGAGCCAAACGTCTGCACACTGCGGCCGTCCAAAAGGATCGCCACATCGTCGCGGTGCGGTCCGTACAGCGTGGCGCCCCGTCGTCGCTCATCGTCCCAGTGCTCCTGAAGCATGCGGTCAAGGCCGACCTCACCGCGGACCAACTGAAGTTCCATCCTTAACGATTTGCTGCCGCCTGAAACCGAACGGTACGCCTCGGCTGCCAAGTCCGACATGCGATCCACCGCCCGCTGTCGCAACGCCTCAATCTCCCCGCCGAGGGTGGCCAGGCGTTCTGAAAGCACGGTGAGCAAGGTGTCGTCAATCGATCGTTTCAGGCCGGCGTTACGTTGCTCGAGCACACGCTCGTACTCACGCAAAATCGCGCCGTAGCGAGGGGAGACGCGCGTCAGCACGTCGTCAAGCCATGCACGCCGCCCCGACGGGCTGCCGTGCACCATGTCGGCATCCTCGGGACTCATCCTGACGGCCGTCATCACCGCGTGCACGTCCGCGGGTTTGGCGGATTGGCCGTCCAAGGCGGTGGTCTTGCGGGTGGGGGTGAGCGCGACGCGAACCTCGTGCCGGATCTCATCGCGGTGGCAAACGGCCGCTACAAACGCTTCATCTTGCTCCCAATGAATGACGTCTCTGAGGCGTCCGCCCACCAGCGTGCCGGTCACGGCCAAATAGTGCGCATCAAGCAGGTTCGTTTTACCCGCGGCGTTTGGGCCCACAAAGGCACTGACGCCACCGGTGTACTCCAGGCCAGCGACGTGCAGGTTTTTGTACGACCATTGCCGAAAAGACGCGATGTGCACCCGTTGAGTGTACCGACCGGTTCGTTACCTTCCGTCGTTCAAGCCGTCAGGGTCTGCGATGGCATCGGCGAGTGAACCGTCCTCTTGCGGCACCTCAACGGAACCTCCGTCTGTTTCGGCAGCATCCGCAAAACGGTGATAGGTCGCCTCTAAACTCGCTCGGTAACCGTCCAGCAACGCCTCAAACTGCGTTTTCATATCGTCACGCAGGACCGTCAGGCGTTCGACATCGTTCAGGATTTGCCGGCGCTTTGAGTGCGCCCCTTCCACGATCAGTTTCGCTTCGCGTTTGGCGTTTTCCTTCACCTGCTCACCGAGTGCCTCAGCGGCCACCAGGGCGCGGCGTAGCTCCCCTTCGCGTGCCTGGGCTTCTGCTTCGTTCGCGCGGATGGTTTCGAGCTCATCGCGGGCTGTTTGGAGCTGCTTTAACGTGGCCTCAAGCGTTTCAGCGGCACGGTTCAGTAGGGCGCGTACCTGCCCTGGGTCGTACCCCCGCACGCGTTTCTCGAACGTGGCCTCTTGAATATCCATCGGTGTCAGACTCATGACGCTCCTTCCGCGACACGCCCACTGGGTGGCGGGCTGCTGAGATGGTCAAACAGGGCGGAACCGACACGCACCATCGTCGACCCCTCCTCGATAGCGACCTCAAAATCGTTGCTCATTCCCATGGAACGATGCTCCAAGCCGTGCCGGTCCGCAAGTTCTTGGAGTGCCCTGAAGGTCGGACGCGACGCTTCTGGCTCGGGTTGAAACGGCGCCATGGTCATTAAGCCTCGCACGTTGACGTGTTCGGCGGCGTGGGCAGCATCAAGCAAGGCTGGTAGGTCGTTCGCATCCGCTCCGTGCTTGTTCGGGTCGTTGGCGACGTTGACTTCGAGCATGACATTGAATGTCACGGCGTGGTTTTCTGCTTGCGTGTTGAGCGTTTGGATGAGGCGGGTTGAGTTCACCGAATGAATCCACGTCAAACCGCCAGCGGCCAAGTACTTGACTTTGTTGCGTTGCAGATTCCCGATGAAGTGCCACTCAACCTCAGCTGGGAGTAGCGGTTGCTTGTCACGCCACTCCTGCACCCTGTTTTCGCCAAAGCGCTGAACCCCATTCGCGTATACCGCCTCAACAATCTCACTCGCGCTGTGTCCTTTGGTGACGGCAATAAGGGTCACCTCATCAGGGTTGCGTCCCGCCCGTAAGGCTGCCGCACGCATCCGCTCGCGGACCCGCGAAACGCTCATAAGAAGGGCAGCACCCCGCGGACCAAACCTCGGAAACGCTCACCGGACGCTTGCGCCATGGCCAGCACATCATCGCCGGTGGCGTGCTCGTCCCCATCGGGCAGGGCCATATCGGTCACGCTCGAGACGCCGAGTACGCGCATACCTTCGTGCCGTGCGACCTGCACCTCATGCACGGTCGACATACCGATTGCATCGGCTCCCCAAGCACGAAATGCCCGAAGCTCCGCTCGGGTGGCGTAACTCGGCCCAGCGATCGCCAGGTACACCCCTTCACGCAACACGACATCTTGCGCCCGCGCAACCCGTCGCGCCGCATTCAAGTACGCAGGGTCGTACGCATCGAACATCACGGGGAAACGAGGCCCAAGCGTCTCATCGTTCGGACCAGAAAGTGGGTGGTCGAACGTAAAGTTGATGAAATCAAGCTGCAGCATCAGGTCGCCCGCTTGCCAGTTGGGGTTTAGGCCACCACAGGCGTTCGACACCACCAGCGCTTGGGCCCCAAGGGCGTGCATCACCCGAATCGGAAACGCGATTTGGGCAGCGGGCAGGCCGTCATACGGATGCAACCGACCCTTCATGGCGATCACGTTGCGCCCTTCCAGCGTGCCGATAATGAACTCGCCCGCATGCCCTGGCGCGCTACTGGCTTGCATGCCCGGCACGGTGTCGTACGGGACGCGCACGGCGTCCTCAATCTCATCGGCCAGAGGGCCCAATCCTGACCCCAGGACCAGGGCGACTTCAGGGGTGGTCTTGGCGGCTTGCCGCACGGCGTCAACCGCTTGGCGTCTGAGGTCAGAGTTTGTATTGAACGCATCAGCAGAAGGCATGCCACGACCATAACCGACGCCCAGGAGTGGCGTCATGAAGCCTGTCGCTGCCTGGGGTGGCGTTGTACACTTGCCGCATGGATCCTCAATCAGTCACGCGTCCGACCCGAAAGCCTGCCATGCTGCGCATTCTTATTGCGTGCTTCGCATTGTGGGGTGTTGGCCAAGCCCAAGCACCCGTGGTTGAAGGCGAAATCGTTGAGGTGCGCGTGGTGGGTTCAACCACCTACGAAGACATCATCCGCACGCTGGTGACCGTGCGTTCAGGCACGCCAGTTGAACGCGTCAACATCGAAGAGGAACGCAACCGCGTCTACGACTTGGGGACGTTCCAATCGGCCACGGTGAGCGTGATTGAAAGTGAGCGAGGCCCGATCCTTGAGATTGCGGTTGAGGAAAACCCCCGCATTGGAGAGGTTCAATTCAATGGCGTCGAAGGGGTCGATGTTGAAGGCCTTCGCGCCACGGTCGCGCAAGAGCACCTCTTGCAGCCCGGCCGGGTGTTCAACACGCAGCGCGCCGAGCGTGCCGTCGGCACCATCCAATCGCTCTATCGAGCCCAAGGTTTTCCGTACGAGCCGGACGTGCTACTGGTCACCGAAGCGGCCCCAGAACTAGCCGACCGAGGCGAAGAACCACCGCTTCGGGTCACGTTTGATGTGGATGAAACCGCCCGCATCGACGAAGTGCAGTTTGAAACGTCCTCGGTGTTGAGCGAGGACGAGCTGGAACGCATCTTCGTGCGCCTGGAAGATCAAGACACGTTCGATTTCACCCGTTTCCAGACCGCTGCCAACCGCGTCGCCCAGGCGTACAACGAGGCCGGCTTACGCCAAAGCGGCATCGACCTTGAGGCCACCGAACTGCAAGGGGGCGTGCTCAACGTGGCGTTCAGGGAGCTCGTGATCCAGGCGATCGATACCACCCCACTCGGTATCGAAGCGGATCAGCTGTCCTTAGGGGTGGGTGACCTGTTCAATTACGACGTCCTCCTTGAGGACGTCCGCCGCTTGGCGCGTGGGCGTCGTGGCGACGTTCGGATTGTGCCGCTCCTCAGCAATGCGGGTGACGTCCGCGTGACCTTTGAGCTGGGTCCACCCGACACCGCCGGTGAAATTGACACGATCACGATCGAAGGCAACAACGTGCTGTCCGACGAGGTCTTACGTGAACAGCTGTCCCTCGGGGTGGGCGACACGTTCTCCAGTTCGGTCGCCGCCGAGGACTTCAGGCGACTGGTCGAGGCCTACCAAGAGGCGGGCTATCTCGTGGCCACCGAACCCGATTTTGGTTGGAACGAAGGGGAGTACATTCAGCGCGTGGTGGAGTACCGGATTGCGGATTACACCATCACGTGGCGGGACGGCATTGAGGACGCCCAACCGTTCGTGATTCTTCGCGAAATGCCCGAAGTTGGCGATGTTCTGTCCATCGATGCGATCGATGAAGCCCTCCGGAACCTGCAACGTAACGGCGCAACCCGTCCGGTCGACCGCCGCTTCGTCCCAGTCGAGGGTGGAAACCCAGAAGACGTCACGGTGGAAATCGTGATGGAGGCACGGCAGACCGGCTTGATTCAGCCGTCGGTGTCGTACAGCACCGTGGACGGTTTTTCAGGAGCTGTGAGCCTGGAAGAGTCCAACCTGTGGGGCCGGGCCCATGCCGTGAACGCATCGGTCGAGGCATTGTCTGCGGACCTTGGGCTCCTGTTCGGTGGGAGTGTTCGCTACTCCGTGCCCTGGTTGTACCTGGATGCCGCGGACTTCCAAGAAAATCGCACCTCCGTCAGCGTCAACCTTTTCTCGGAGGTGTCGGTGAACGAGCCGCTCACCAACAACGGCTCGCGCACCGTGGCGTTCGAGGGAACCAACGACGCGGTTGAAATTGGTGAGTACACCCGCCGTTCAACCGGTGTGGGCGTGACGCTCGGTCGGGCGCTGACCGACACGCTCGATGCATCGATCAGCACGCGCTACACCGCATTCGGCATCGCCCTCGAGCCCGTAGGGGAGGCGTGCGACGTGGTGGACGGTTCGGTGACCAACGCCGATGCCTGCACACTGCCTGCTGACCAGGCTGAGGAGTACGCACCGCTGGGAGGCTCGTCTGGCTTCGTCGGGACGTCCCTTCGCTTCGATAATCGGGACAGCCCCGAGTTTCCCCGCCGCGGCGTGGCGGCCGACCTGTCCGTTGGTGCGGGTCTGGGCAACGACTTCCAAGTCGATGGCGTCCGCCAGGGCTACACGTACGTCCCGGTGGAGGCCGGCCTTCGCTCGTACGTGACCGTCCAGCGGTTGCTGGGCGGTGGGGTTGACTTCGGTAACAACCAAGTCTTCGCTGCGCGCTTAAACGTTGGGCACCAGTTGGGCGATGAGTATCCCGACTCGAAACGTTTCACGGTGGGTGACTCGCTTAGCGTGACCCGCAGCATCCGCGGTTACGCCGAGGATGACTTCGGCCTCTCCGCCACGTACGCCACGTCGTCACTGGAGTACCGCTACGACTTTGGGCTATCCACCGCCGCGACCCAAACGATCATCGCGGTGGCCTTTGCGGATGTGGGCTGGGCGAGCAACATTGACGGCTACCCGATCGGCGAGGCGCCCCTCAGGACCGGCGCCGGTCTTGGCCTTCAGCTCAACCTTGGTTTCTCCGGGGTCGCACTGCCCGCCTTGCGGTTCGACTACGGTTGGAGCTCCCAGAACCCCGACGGTGTCTTCGCTTTCCGGATTGGAACCGTCTTCTAAGGTCTACGCCGCAGACTCAAAGGTGTAACGACCGTCAGCCACGTTAGCCAAGCCCTCCGCGTCAAGAACGCGGAGGCGCTTGTATCGCGACTCGAGCAAATCCTCATCGATCATCTCACCGATCAACTTGGTCACGGTCTCGCGGACCGATCCCACCAGCTCGGCCAACTGTTCATGCGTCAACCAGACGGTTGGCTTGCCGCGATCCAGCCCCGCAAAAGGCGTGTCGAGCAGGCTCATGATTTCAGCTGCCACGGCTTCGCGTAGCGTTAGCGTGGCGAAACGCCTCGCGTTACGAAGTTGTTCTGCGAATTCCTCAGCAGACTGTTCCAGCACGCGCATCCGATCGGACGCCGAAAGGTTCTCTAGCTGGAACGTATCGAATTCGGACGCCACCAGGGCTTCAGCACCCACGACGCGCGGCTGACCACTGAGCGTTTCGAGCCCAAAGTACTGGCCTGGCTTCACGTAGCGAAGTGTGACCGTATGACGGTCGGCATGCGCCGCATAAATGCGAACCAAGCCGCGTTTGAGCTGGTACAGGTTGTCAGCGGGGCCGGGCCCGAAAATGCTGTAGCGGTGTTGTGACGAAAACTTGGCTTCCGGTGGGCGTGTGGCTTTGCTGGCTTTCTCGCTCATGGAAAACACCTCTGCATTTGACCGTATCTTGCCAGCAAGATGTGCAAAGTTGCCACGAATGCATACGAAAACCGTCACAAAAGATGACCATTGAGCCTATTTGTGGCACTAAACGTTAAACAAGATATGCATCACGTCGCCGTCCGCCACCACGTAGTCTTTACCTTCGGTGCGTAACTTGCCTTGCGCTCGCGCCTCCTGCGTACCACCCGCCGCCACCAGCGACTCCCAACCGATGGTTTCAGCCCGAATGAAGCCGCGCTGCATATCGGTGTGAATCGTTCCGGCCGCCTCCGGAGCTGTGGCGCCACGCTTGACGGTCCACGCGCGCACCTCCTTCTTGCCGGCCGTAAAAAAGGTGATCAGGCCCAAGGTTCGGTACCCAGTTGCAATCAAGCGACGCAAGCCGGGTTCGTCCACACCCAGGTCTTGCAGGAAGGCGGCAGCCTCGTCATCGTCAAGATCGGCCAGCTCCTGCTCAATTTGTGCGCTCACCACCACCACTTCGTCACCACGTTGAGCCGCATGCTCGCGCACCGCCTCAACGTACGCGTTGCCGCTTTGGATATCTCCCTCAGCCACGTTACAAACAAAAATGACCGGCTTTGACGTCAGCAAGCCAAGGTCGGCAGGAAGCTCAAGATCATGGGCCCGCGCCGGCAAACCCATTTGCAGCGTTTCGTAGGCCTTATTGACCGCATCAAACTCGGCTTGGGCGTCCGAACTACCTTTCGTCATTCGCTTCAAGCGGTCCAGGCGGCGTTCAACCGTGGCAAGATCCGCCAGGATCAATTCGGTCTCAATGGTTTCGATATCGCGCAGTGGGTCAACGCTGCCATCGACGTGCACCACGTTGTCATCGTCAAAACAGCGCACCACGTGCGCGATGGCGGCAACCTCGCGAATGTTGCCTAAAAATTGGTTGCCTAGTCCTTCACCTTGCGATGCGCCCTTCACCAGGCCTGCAATATCGACGAATTCAACCGTCGCTGGCAGAATCGGTGGTTGGGCTCCGTCACTCACGAAGAGGTTGGCAAGCGCCTGTAACCGCTCGTCGGGAACTTTGACGACGCCGACATTCTTGTCGATGGTGGCAAAGGGGTAGTTCGCTGCCTCAACCCCAGCTTTCGTGATTGCATTAAATAGGGTGCTTTTGCCTACGTTTGGAAGGCCAACGATTCCGATGCCCAGCATGATTTCACTCCCAACGGTCCGTGCGCTTGGCGCGCCGATCAGTGCACTTACAATACCCGTCCTGCACGGGGTTCGCCGAAATCGCCCGCGGGTACCGCGTGGTACGCTCCCGGCATGATTCATCAACACAGTCAAGCGCGCGTGGGCCTCATTGGCGCCGGTACGGTCGGCGCCTCGCTGCTTCAGCTGCTCGCGCGATACCCGCACTTGGAGATCACCGGCGTGGTGGTCCAAAGCCTCGATAAGGAGCGCCCAGAACACGTGATGCGGGCACCGCTCACAACCGATGCGGAATCGGTGATCGACGCCAGCGACGTGGTGGTTGAACTGGCAGGCGGCACGGGCGAGGCGTACATGTGGATCCAGAAAGCGCTCAGTGCCGGCAAGCGCGTTGTGACCGCCAACAAAGCGGCGCTCGCTCAGCACTGGGACGACCTGGAACCGTACATTCGTGAGGGCCGGCTCTATTTTGAGGCTTCGGTCATGGCAGGTGTTCCGGTGCTGGCGTCCGCCAACATGCTGCGTGGTAACCGGCCATCGGAAATCCATGCGGCGTTGAACGGCACCTGCGCCATGATCTTAATGCTGATGGGCCAAGGCCAGTCGTTCATTGACGCCGTGAGCGCCGCGCAATCGCGCGGCTTCGCGGAAGCCGACCCCAGCCTCGACACCAACGGGATCGATGCGGCGCACAAATTGACCATTCTGGGCCGCATGCTGGTCGATCCCGACTTTCGTTTTGAGGTCGTTTTGGACCGAACCCACGGCCTGCACCGGGTGGAGCAAGACATCGTCTTCGCGCATACCCAAGGCGGGGAACGCGCCCAATTGGTCGGCAGCATCATGGAGATTGAGGGTGAGTGGCAGCCGATCGTGCGTCCGGTGTTGCTGAGGCCGTCAGACCCAATCTTTGTGGGCGATCCTTTAGATGGGGTGTTTGCCTACATCGGCGATGAGGGCACCGTGGTCATGCACGGAGCGGGAGCGGGTGGTCCTGAGACCGCCTCGGGTGTTTTAAGTGACCTGCTGCTCGCCACGCAAGGCGCACGAGGTCCCGTCCCTCTGTACGAGCGTGTGGAACCGCGGAACGCCGAGCGACCCAAGTACATCCTGCCGAGCCTGGTGTGACGTGAGCCAACACACGCCTGCCGGTGTTCAGGTGCGAAGCACCCGCGATGAAGCGCAGGCCGCCCTGTCGTTGGATGAGGCGATTGTGCGCGGGCTTGCAGGGGACGGGGGCTTATACGTGCCGACCGCCATTCCCCCCTTGCCGGACAACTGGCGTGATGCGCAAAGCCTAGCGGACATGGCCGAAACCGTGCTGGCGGCATGGTGGGGTGATGATGCCCACGAGGTCGCCCCGCTGCTTCGTGATGCTCTGCCGTTCGATACACCCCTAAAGCCGCTGAGTGGTGACCGCTACCTCCTTGAGTTGTTTCATGGTCCCACGCTGTCCTTTAAGGACGTGGGTGCCCGCTCCATGGCGCGACTCATGGGCCGCCTGCTGAGGCGCGATCAGAAACGCGCCATTGTGCTGGTCGCCACCAGTGGCGATACCGGTTCGGCTGTGGCCGACGGCTTTGCCGGTATTCCAGGCGTGGACGTGGTGCTGCTGTACCCAAAAGGGTTGGTCAGCGATGTTCAGGAACGCCAACTGATCGTCGAGCGGCCCGACGTCACCCCGCTGGCCATCGAAGGGGACTTCGACGCCTGCCAGCGGCTTGTCAAGCAAGCGTTTCAAGACCCAGAGCTCGCCACATTGGGTTTAACCAGTGCCAACTCCATCAACGTGGGGCGGTTGCTGCCACAGATGCTGTACTACCTTTGGGGTGTTTTGCAGCTAGAACGCCTGGGTGAAACCACACCACCGGTCATTGTGGTGCCATCTGGCAACCTGGGTAACCTCACGGCGGGTTTGGTGGCTTGGCGAGCAGGCATGCCGGCCTCGGGCTTTCACGCGGCCCACAACGCCAACCGGCATTTTTCAGATGTGCTTGCGGGCGTGACGGATCCGCTGCAGCCACCTCCGACGGTTGCGACCCTTTCAAACGCCATGGATGTGGGTGCGCCCAGTAACTTAGAGCGCGTGCTGGACAAGGACCTCAACGTGATGGGTGGGCACCTCACGGCATCGGTCACGGGTGACGCCCAGACCACCGCGCGCATGCGGCTGACGTACGAACAAGACGGCGAATTGGTCTGTCCGCACACGGCGGTGGGGCTTGAAGGATGGGAGCAGGCCCGTCAAGCCCGACCGGAATGGAACGGCCTTCCCGCCATGATCTTGGCCACGGCGCACCCTGCTAAGTTTCCAGCTGCGGTGAAGCATGCGACCGGCGTGGGGGAGGTCTCAAGCGCAGCGCTGGACGCGTTGCTTGACCAGCCAACCCGGGTGACAACCCTGCCTCCCGATTTTGAGGCCTTAAAGCGGACGGTGGTCGCCGTGGCGGGCTCGCACCGCGCCGTTTAAGGCGACGGTACAGCCTGGTAGGGACCGTCCTCGCCGCCGCCTAAGTTCACAACCGCGCCCTCGGTCATTAACTTTTCTAGGTATGCAAGGGTCGAGCGTTCAAGATAGAGGCGAGCATCGAGGGCGACCGTGGGGTAGAGGATGTCGACCAACGCCCCAAGGGGCTGCGGTTGTTGCGTGGCCACCCGCAGCTGCATTTCGCGGCGCCCCCGGTGCTCAAGGGCGCGCTTAATCGCTGCACTCGGGTCGCGAATGGCTGGACCGTGCGATACCGCTAACCAAACCGGTTTCCGCTCTGCAACCATCCGCAAACTGTCCTCATAGGCCACGGCATTGCCACCCGGCACACCGATGTATGACGGACCTGACCCCGTCACGAGGTCGCCGCCGATCATGCCGCCGTCCGGCAGTGCGAAGCACAAATGGCCTTCAGCATGCCCGGGCGTGTACAGCGCAGTCACAGCCATCTCGCCGATCGCGATGCGGTCGTCATGGTTCAGATGTCGTCTGTTGGGCCCGTGAGCAACCTGCGTTAAGGCGTCTGGGTGCCCACCCACGAACGCTCCGGACGCGACTCCCTGCTGCGCGTACGATAGGCCGTCAATGTGATCACGGTGGGCGTGCGTGATGAGCACCCCCACGACGGTCTTAATGCGCAAAAAGTCTAAGTACGCCGCTAGCGTGTCGGCTGCGGCAGGCTGACTAAAACCTGGATCAACGATGAACGCCTCGCCGCGGTCATGGATGATCGTGATCCACGTGGACGCGTAGGGTGGCAACGTCTGCGACGGAAATTCGAGCTGAACCACGTGATCGGACCAGCGCCGAACGTGGTCTGCAGCGATGGGCGCGCTCATTAAGCGGGCGTACTCAGGACGGAAAGGACGCCAGCGACATGGCGTGCCGCTTTAGCGTGGCCGCATCCACCACGGTGCTTTGGGCGCCGATGCGGGTGGTGTTAAGCGCACCGGCCACGTTGCCCGCCCGTGCCGCATCGATCAGGTCGGCACCATCCAAAATCGCGTGCGTGAACGCCGCTGTGAAGTAGTCGCCGGCACCAGTCGTATCGATGACCTCATCCACATCGAAGGGATCGACAAGCTCGGACCGGTCTTGCGCCACAACAATGCTTCCCATGTCACCGACCTTGACCACCATCCGGCCGATCCCGCGACGCGTCAGGTCCGACACCGCCTCTGAGATGGTGGTTTCACCCGTCATGGCGAACAGTTCTTTTTCGTTCATGAGCACGTAATCCACGCTCTGCACCAGGTCAACCAATTCGCCTTGGAGCGCTTGAACCGCCCCAGTCCCCATATCCACCACGGTGGACGCCCCGTGCTTCAAAGCCCCCTCAATGGCGCGCAAGGCGTACTCACGCTGCGCACCCCCCACCAGGCTGTAAGCGCTGATGACGACAGCATCAAAATCTGCCAACATGCTGGTGTCGAGCTGCCCCACATCCAGATGCCGGCTGGCACCACTTGACGAGATCATGGTGCGCTGCGTGTCAGGCGTCACGAGAATCGTGACGCTGCTTGTTTGCCGCTCCGGATCGTGCTGCACAAGATCCAACTGCACGCCAGATTCCTTTAAGTTCTTCAGGGCAAGCTCCGAGAACGGCCCCGTACCCACACGCGTCGCAATACGCGTGTTGTGCCCAAGGCGAGCCAACGCCACAGCCATGCTGCCGCCGGCCCCACCAGGCTCCATGACCGCGTGCGAAGCGGTCATTTCGCCGCCCGGTTCAGGCACGCGATCCACGAAATACATTTGATCAACGGTGGCGTCACCGACCACCAAGACGTTCGCCATGGTTTAGATAACCGGTCCCTTCAGGTTGAACGCCACAGCATATCGGATGACGCCCTGGCCGTGGTCGCCTACGCGCGCGACGAAGCACTCACCAACTGGTCATGAAATGCAAGCCAGGTGTCGATACCCAACGCCTCCGCCCGAACCGCCGCTGGCAGGCCGGTCGCGGTCAGCGCTTCCGACGTCTGTTCGCGCGGCCAGCCGGCCATCGTCAAGTTCTTCGCGAGTGTTTTACGGCGATGCGCGTACCCTTGGCGTATCAGCCGTTCCAGCGTGGCAGGCATCGCCTCATGGCGGGTGACGTCCATTCTCACCACGCTACTTGACACTGCCGGCGGTGGGAAAAACGAGCCAGCTGCCACATCGCGCACAAGCTGAGCAGGACCAAAAAAGCTTCGAATCACACTCAAGGCGCCAAACAACGGGGCGCCAGGCTCGGCGGTCAGGCGCTGCGCAACCTCTTTCTGCACCAGGACGACCAGCCTGCTGAAGCGGGCTGACATGAGCGCGCGGGTCAGGATGGCAGTCGAGATTTGGTACGGCAAGTTCGAAATCAGCATGCTGCCTTCTGGCAACGTCCCGAGATCGAATTTCATGGCGTCGGCGTAGACGGTATCAACGTGAGGATCGTCCGCGAACGCTTCATCGAGCACCGGGGCCAGCCGGTGGTCGTACTCCACGGCGACCACCCGGCCCGCCCGTTCGGCCAGACGTTCGGTGAGCGTGCCAAGCCCAGCACCAATTTCTAAAACGGTGGTCGTGCGGTTTGGTGCGCCGGCATCCACAATGGTGTCAAGCGCATGCCGGTCGACAAGAAAGTGCTGCCCAAGGTTCTTATCGGGCGCCAGACCATGGCGTTTAAGCAAGGCCGCGACCCCTGAGGGGCTCGCCCGGTCAACGGGCGGCAAGGCGCTCACGCTTCCGGCTGTAAGTGCTCCTCAATCCAGGATTGGGCGTCGTGCAGGGTCGTATCACGCACGAGTGCGAGTTCCGTGCCCAGTAGATGTCGGGCGTCGTTAAGCAGGGCGCGCTCGGTGTCCGCAAGGCCAAGCTGGGAGGCGCGTCGGTTGAGCGTGCCGATGAGGTGAGCAATTCGGTAGGCATCTCCGGTGGCCATGATGTCACGTTCCATCCGCTGCCGTTGTGGCCACGAGTTAGGAAGGGCCATGTCACGCTCCGTCAGCATCGCGGCGATGCGTCCCAGTTCGCCCTTCTGGACGACCGGGCGGACAGCGATGGCGTCGGTTTGATCGGCGGGCACGAGGATGCGCATGCGGGAGCCGACAAGGACAATCTCGTGGTAGGTCGCTCGCCGGCCGAGCACCGTTTTTTCTGTCGAACGAAGCACGGTGCCAGCGCCCTCGGGCGCGTACATGACGTGGGAACCTGCGGTCCAAACCATGTGAGAAGCGTACGGCGGTGAGCCGGTGGACGCGACGTCATTTGCACCCGTGAGCGGGAATGTGTCGTGCCGCTTTTAAGCTGGGTTTGTGGCGAGCTGGTGGTGGTAGAGACGCTGGTACGTGGCGGACGTTTGCATGAGCACGTCGTGGGGGCCAACCGTTTCAAGCCGGCCGCTGCTTATGACAGCAATCTGGTCGGCGTCTTGGATGGTACTGAAGCGGTGGGCGATCACGAGGCTGGTTCGTCCCTCTTTCAGGTTGGTCAGGGCGGCTTGAACCCATGCTTCAGACGCAGCGTCTAGGTTGCTGGTCGCCTCATCCAAGATCAGGATGGGAGGGTTCTTGAGGAGTGCCCTGGCGATTGCAATGCGCTGACGCTGGCCGCCTGAGAGGCGCACACCTCGCTCGCCGATCGTTGCGTCAAACCCGGCTGGAAGCGTTCGGACGAATTCGGTCACGTGCGCCGCATCGGCGGCGGCCTGCACATCCTCATCGCTGGCGTCCGGTCGGCCGTAACGGATGTTGTCACGAATAGAGCCCGAGAAGAGGGCCGTCTCCTGCGGCACGATCGCGATCTTTGAGCGTAAGGCCTTAAGGCTGACGTCACGCACGTCGGACCCAGCCACGCGCACCGCGCCCTCCTGCACATCAAAAAACCGCGGGATCAAGGCCGCGAGGGTGCTCTTGCCGGCCCCAGATTCCCCCACCACCGCTAACGTTTCTCCAGCAGGGACGCGAAGCGACATGTCTTCAAGCACCCAGCGGGGCTCGGCCTCAGCAGGTTCTGAGGCCCCGTCATCAGCGGTGATGGATGCACCTAGGTGATTGGACGCGCCGGCAGGGTAATGGAACCAGACGCGATCGAATTGCACATCCCAAGCGGCTGCCTCCAGTGGTTTGGGGTTGGGTCGCTCGCGGACGGTTGGCGTTTCATTGAGCAGGTCAAAGATGCGACGCGAGGCCCCCAGGCCTTCCTGAAGTTGGGAGAAAAGGCCGGTAAAGCCTGCCACGGAACCGGCGATAAAGAGGCTGAGCAGAAGGAAGGCGATCAGGTCACCTGCGGCTAATGCACCCGCGATCACCTGACGCCCACCGAACCAGAACACGGCGGTGATGCCACCGAACATCGCGAAAATGACCGTTGGAATGAACCATGCCCGCACCAGCACGCGGCTTAATGCGAGGTTGTATGAACGCTCGATGCCGTTTCGGTAACGCTCTTCCTCGACCGCTTCTGAGGTGAACGCTTGCACCATGCGGATGTTCGCGATCGCTTCTTCGGCGTCCGCGTTCGCGTCCGCGACAGCATCCTGAAACCTTCGTGACAGCCGCCTTAGGCGCCGTGCAAACGCCGCGCCCGCGAGGATGGTCGGGGGGACCACGGCAAGCATCAGTAGGGTGAGCGGGACGTCAATGTAGAAAAGTGCGGCGGTGGCACCGACCAAGGTCACCGTTTGGTTTGTAAATTGAGCGAGGGCGCTGGAGACGAGTGATTGGACGGTGCTGACGTCACTGGTGAGCCTGGATGTGATCTCTCCGGTTTTGCGCTGCATGAAGAACTGCGGCGAAAGGTGCAGTAAATGGCCGTAAAGCCTGGTGCGCAGCGTGGCCACCACCCGTTCGCCGATACGGCCGAGTAACCACACGCGAACGAAGTTAAACGCTGCCTGCGCGGCAAACACGCCCGCCAGCAGCAGGGCGATGCGGTTGATGCGTTCTCCCGCCATCGCCTGGTCACCAAACGCCTCGTTGAATAGGTCACGCGCGAGCAGTGGGAAGGCGAGCTGAAGCAAGCCGGCTGCCACGGTCGACGCCATGGCGACGACAAGCCAAGTGCTGTGGGGTCGCACCAGGCTTGCGAGTTGCCGCAATTGTGAAGGAGCGGGTGTTTTGGCACGCCCGGTTCGGGTCACGCCCAATCATAATGCGCTGTGCCGTGCATGGGGGTGCACGGCACAGCAAAACGGGAGACGTCTTGTCGCTTGGGGCGCTAGCCTTTCACGCTCCCAGCGGTGAGGCCTTCGACAATCCGGTTTTGGAAGACAAGGACGAGGATGACGAGCGGCACGGTGACCGTCACGGCGGCCGCCATGATCTCACCAAACGGTTCTTGCCTGGCGACCTCGCCGGTAAATAGGGCGATGGCCACCGGGATCGTGCGTGACTGCTCCTCGATGACGGTGAACGTCAAGGCGAACAGGTACTCGTTCCACGCTTGAATGAACGCCAGCAGACCGGTCGTGACCAAAGCAGGGGCGGTCAACGGAAGCAGGACGTGCCTGAACGCTTGCATCATGGTGGCACCATCCACCTGAGCGGCCTGCAATAGGGAGGCAGGCAGGCCTCTGAAGAACGAGGTGAGCACCCAAACGGTAAACGGCAGGGTGAAGAGCATGTAGGTCAGAATCATGCTGGGCATGGCGCTGATGCCAAGAAAGCGGATCACGGCATACAAACCGGCAAGCACAGCGATCTGTGGAAACATCGTCATCGCCAAGATCAGGTAAAGCGAAGGCGTGCGGCCACGAAACCGCATTTTGCCGAGGGCGTAGCCTGCGAACGAGCCGATCCCAAGACTCAAGAGTGTGACGGCAAGTGCCACGAACGTGCTGTTCAGCAGGGAGCGCATGAAGCTCTCGTTTTGGAAGACGGCACGGAAGTTTTGCAGGGTGGGGTCGGCTGGCCATAGCGTGGCCGGTGTTTGAATCAGTTCCGCCTGCGTTTTGAGGGCGCTGACGAACGCCCAGTAGAAGGGGAACAACAAGTACACGAAGATGACAACGATCAGGATCCAGAAGCCGATTCGGCTGAGGACAAGGCGGGTGGCTTTATTCATTCTTGGTTCACCCCAAATGCGCGGATGTAACCCACGGCGAAGGCAAAGATGAGCACAAAAATGATCACGGACGCTGCCGATGACAGCCCGACATCACGCACGTTGATCAACATGGATTGCGCATACGAAGCCATGGAGTACCTTTGGTTGCCGAGCACAACCTGAAAGATGTCGAACACCCGAAGTGAGTCGAGCGTCCTGAAGATCAAGGCCACGACCAGCGTTGGGGCGAGTAGGGGCAGCGTGATTGAAAAGTACTGCCGGATCGGGTTCGCGCCGTCCACTCTGGCTGCTTCGTAGAGCTCCTTGGGGATGGTGGACAATCCCGCCAGCAGTAGCAAGGCCATGAAAGGCGTGGTTTTCCAGACGTCCATGACGATCATGCTTGGTAGTTGTAAGGCCACATCGCCAAAGAAGTTGGTGCGACCGTCGGAGATACCTAGGGCGGAGCCGACCGTATTGAACAGGCCAGCCCGGGTGGGTTGCAGCATCCACTCCCAAATTCGGGCGGATACGGCGGTGATCACAGCCCACGGGACAAGCATGGCTGCGCGCATGGCCCCGCGTCCAAAGAAACGTGCGGTCAATGCCAGCGCGATGATCATGCCGAGCACGGTCTCCCAGAACACGGCGACGACGGTGAAGACAAGCGTGTCCCACACCGCCAAAATAAAGTCGGATTCGGTCGCGCCGAGGACGTACCGGTTGCCAAATAGTCCGAACTCGGTGACCGCTCGGTAGCGCATCGGTTCGCGTGGCAGCACACGTACCCAACTTTCGTACTGCAGTTCGCCGTCCTCAATGACGGGCTGTCCGTTGGCGTCTAATTCAAGCGGCAGCTCACGGATGGTCATTGACAGGAGTTGCTGGTAGTTCTGCAGACCCACAAAGCGTCCGGGTTCACTTGAAGCAAACTCACGCTCACGAAACGATTCAAAAAACACTTGCCCTAACGGGTAAATGGCAATCAGCAAAATAATGACGAGGCTGGGGACCAGCAGCCAGGCCGCGGTTCTCTCCTCACGCCGCGCGAGTTTCGAAGGTCCTTTACGCGGCGGAGTTGATGGCGTTTGCGATGGATCGGTCAACGAAGGTTCCTCCAGCTAAGGATCGTCCTGCGCGATGTGCCGCGCCCTTTCCACCGGAGGAAAGGGCGCGGCACACCGGCAAGGCTCTAACGGTTAATCGTCGAACCGTTCGTTACTGCGGATCCCCGGTCGGGAAGCCGGTGAGCGCTTCGAGATCCAGCTCGAGGATTTCAAGCGCGACGTCGGCGTCTTCTTGGCCGGTCAGCACGCTGTGCACCGAGGTGTAGAAGGCGCGCGACACAGCCGAGTAGTTGGGCGCCGTTGCGGTCGACGGACGCGCGGTGGCGTTCGTGAACACGTCAAACAGCGAACCGAAGAACGGGTTGGCGGCCAGAACGTCTTCGTCCTCGTAAAGGGCCTTAATGGTCGGGTTGAGCGATCCTTCAATGGCACGGATCTTTTGCTCTTCGTACGACGCAAGGAAGAGCGCGAGGTCGGCCGCACCGGCCACATCATCGCTGTACTTGCTCACGCCGAGCTGCCAGCCACCAAGCGTCGCGGCAGGCGCACCGCCTTCGCCAGCGGGCAGCGGCGACACGTCGAATTGACCGGCAATGGCGCTGTCTTCGGCGTTACCGAGCGAGTAGGCGTATGGCCAGTTGCGCATGAAGGCCGCGTTACCGGCTTGCCACATGTTGCGTGCGTCTTCTTCAGCGAAGTTGGTCACGCCGTTCGGGCTGATGGTGCCAACCCAGCTGGCAGCAAGCTCGAGCGTGGCGACCGCGGCGTCGTTGTTGACCGTAATGACACCGTCGGGGCTGATGATGGTCCCGGCGTTGTTGCTATCCAGCCATTCCAGTGCGTCGCAGGTCAGACCTTCGTACGCGTTGCCTTGCCACACGAAGCCCCAAAAGTCTTGGTTGCCTTCAGCACGCTCACCTTCTTGGATCGTCTCGGCCATGCTGGTGAGTTCAGTCCAAGTGGCGGGAGGGCCGTCGAAGCCGTACTTTTCGAGCAGGTCCGTGCGGTAGTAGAGCAGACCGGCGTCGGTGAACCAAGGAATACCGAGCAGTTTGCCGTCGACCGTGTTGTTTTCGATGATCGCGTCAAAGTGCTGGTCAGCGACAGCCTCAGCGCCGTACTGGTTGAGGTCAACCAGGTGCTCTTCAAGGTCGCCCGGCCAAATGACGTCGATTTGGAGCACGTCAATTTCGTCGGACTGCGCTTCAAACACCTGCAGGTAGTAACCGAGGCGGTCTTCGACCAGGTCGCCGGTGGTGGCGATCTGCACGTCCACGCCTGGGTTCAACTCGCGGTAACGCTCGACGGCGTTCGTGGTCAGTTCAAGTTCCTGACCGACGGTGCCGGACGCAACCGTAATGGTTTGGGCGCTACCCCAACCAAGGGCGGTCACAAGGGCGAATGCTATGACGGCTTTCTTCATCTCACACCTTTCCTCTCGTTGACGTTGGCGAACCCGGAATTCGCCATCGCTGGGTTGGGCGTGGGGCCCAACCGGTGTTGGTCAACCAAGATCCGAGTCGGCGGGGGTAGCGCAGCCGCGGCCGAGCGGCTTTTCTTCGCTCTACCTCGTCGTCTTCTCCTGGTTGATGGCGCGACCATACCACCATGTGAAGCGGGCCTGCCAGCGGCGCTCACACGACAGCGGTTTGGGTCGCCCATGACGTTCCTCACGCGCGCCCGGCCAGCGGTCGAGACTGAAACGTGGCTATTGAGGTTCTTCAAATAAGGTGGTTTCGCTGCTTCGGACCGGTACGGGGCGACCCAGGTGCTCATACGCCCGGTCGGTTGCGATGCGGCCTCGTGGCGTGCGTTGCACCAAGCCGAGCTGAATCAGAAAAGGTTCGTACACCTCTTCAAGCGTGGCGGCGTCTTCTCCTACGCTGGTGGCCAAGCTGGCCACGCCGACAGGACCCCCACCGAACCGGTCAATCAACGCCTCAAGGAGACCAAGATCACGGCGGTCCAGCCCACGGCCGTCAACCCCTAGCGACGCCAAGGCTTCGCGGGTACGACCAAGCGCAACCTGGGCGTCCCCCGCCACGTCGGCGTAGTCGCGCACGCGCCGAAGTAAACGCTTGGCGATACGCATGGTGCCGCGCGAGCGCCTGCCGATTTCAAGGGCTGCGTCCCGGTTGAGTTCCATGCCAAGCAAACGTGCATCACGCTGAATGCCGTCGGCCAGCTCGTCTGGGTCGTAAAACTCAAGGTGCTCAATGATGCCGAAGCGCGACCTCAGGGGGCTCGAAATCAACCCGGGTCGTGTCGTCGCGCCAACCAACGTGAATTTAGGGAGGTCCAAACGTAAACTTCGCGCGGCGGGGCCCTGGCCTACGATTAGATCGATCGCAAAATCCTCCATGGCTGGGTACAAGTGCTCTTCAGCGGCACGTCCCAGTCGGTGGATTTCGTCAATGAACACGACATCACCCTCTTGAATCGAGTGCGTCAGCATGGCCGCCAAATCGCCCGGTTTTTCAATCGCTGGGCCGCTCGTGATGCGAATACCAACCCCTAACTCGTTGGCGATGACATGCGCGAGGGTGGTTTTGCCTAAGCCGGGAGGGCCGTACAACAGCACGTGATCCAGTGGGTCGCTACGACCCTTGGCTGCCGCCAGGTACACCTCAAGCTTCGCCTTGAGGGCACGCTGCCCAACGTAATCCTGAAGGGTTTTTGGCCTGAGGGTGACGTCCTCCACGACGTTTAGGCTACCACCCGTGGGTCGTTTCCCAGCGCCGTCGGGTAGGCTGACCGCCTGATGCGCTTACGGCCCAACGCCCGCATTTTGATTCGTTGTCCAGACCAGCCTGGCATCGTCGCGGCCGTATCCGGTTTTCTCGCCCACTGGCAGGCCAACATCCTGACGTCGCAGCAGCACTCCACCGACCCGGAGGGTGGCTACTTTTTTATGCGCATGGTGTTCGACGCCGGCGCCATTGAAGAGGCGGACCGGCAGCGGTTTGAGGCGGCGTTCGCACGTGAGGTGGCAACACCGTTTGCGATGGATTACAGCATCAAGTGGCCTGGCCCGGGGCCACGCATGGCCATCATGGTCTCAAAGGCTGACCACGCCCTGTTGGAGTTGCTCTGGCGTTGGCGCAACGGCGAGTTACTCGGGTCGGTGGAGCTGGTCGTTTCGAACCACGAGAAGGCTAGAGACGTCACCCAGTCGTTTGGCGTGCCTTTTCACTGCCTCCCGGTGACACCCGACACGAAGACCGAACAGGAAACGGAGCTCAGTCACCTTCTCGCGTCGGCTGAGGTGGACCTGCTGATCCTCGCGCGCTACATGCAAGTGTTGTCCCCCGCCTTTGTGCAGCGCTGGCACGGACGCGTGGTCAACATTCACCACTCGTTCTTACCGGCCTTCGTGGGAGCCGATCCGTACCGTCAAGCGTACGAACGCGGCGTCAAACTGATCGGCGCCACCGCCCACTTCGTCACCGACGAGCTTGATGCTGGACCCATCATTGCGCAGGACGTCCGGCCGGTCAGTCACCGTGAAGGCGTTCCCGCCCTCAAGCGGCTCGGGCGTGAGTTGGAGCGAAGCGTGCTCGCGCGTGCGGTGGAGGCCGTCCTTGATGACGCGGTCATGGTTCACGAGAATCGAACGGTCGTGTTTGACCGTTGACTTGGCAACACCGTCAAGGCGGTACGCTGCACCATGCACGGGAGGCAAACCCATGAAGACACACCGTATTGAAGTCGGACACGTCGTACGCGAACTGCCCATTGTGGACGTCGGTGGTGTCTCCATCGCGCTACTCAACCTGCTGGGTGATACCGAGTTGGTGGAGGCGGCCGCCGAACGTTTGGCGGAACGCATGCCACCCGGTGTGGAGACCCTCGTCACGCCGGAGGTGAAGGCCGTGCCGCTCGCGCATGCCCTCTCGCGTCTCACGGGACTGCCATACGTCGTGGTCCGTAAAACCGAAAAGCCTTACATGCTGGATGCACGCTCACGCACAGTCATCTCAATCACCACCGGTAAACCGCAAGATCTTGTGCTCGACGGCGGTGACATTCCGCGCTTGCGTGACCGGTCTGTGGTGATCATCGATGACGTGGTCTCCACCGGCGGCACCCTGCATGGGCTGATCGACCTGCTCGAGGATGTTGGCGCCAAGGTGGCTGCCACGATGGTTGTGTTCACGGAAGGCGAGCCACGGGATGACGTCGTATCCCTTGGCCATCTGCCCCTCAACCCCGGCGCTTGACCATGGCATTTCCAGGCCTGCCGCAAGCACCGAACGTCCGCGTGGCAGACGCTGCGACGGAGCGTTTGCTTGCGCAGGTTGAAGCCCTCAAGAACACCCACGGAAGCGATCGTTACCATCAGAAACTCACCGAGCGCCTCGGCGCCCACGCGGGTGAGGATCACGTCACGTTCGGTGCGTGGATGCCGATCTCGGAGACGATTGGCGCTGAGGTTGAGCTTGAAGTGATTCATGTCCTCAGTCCTTACGAATGGGGCGCTGAAACGGACCTCGATGTGGCCGTCTTCCGTCACCCGATGCAGCGTCTTGGCGAGTACGTTTGGCTTGCCCTCCAAGGCTGCGTTGTTGGCCATCGTGAGCGACTTGGGGCGCTGTACCGGTTTGTTGTGACCCGTGCCGAGCAAGAGCGTTACTGGGGCGACCCGCTTGCTGCATCGCTTCCGTTTGGTTTGCACGGACCCGCTGAGGTGTACGACACCGCGAGCATGCATGACGGACGCGATGACCTGGAGTACTTTCGCCGGCAAGCCATCGCCGGTGACGGTGAGGGTGAACCGACGCGTTTTGGTCCGCCCGCGCACATCTTGCAGGTGCATGTCGGCACCGCCACGCGTGGCGGGACGTTGGCCGACCTCACCGATCGCTACCGCGCTCTGGCCGACAAGCTGAATCAAGGCGAAACGCTCACGCCTGCAGACCAAGAGTTTTTAGGTTTTGAAGCGATTGAGTTGCTGCCGATTGAACCACCGATTGAGCCGCGTACAGATGGGCCCGCCTTCGCCCTGAACGGCGCTTCTAAGGCGCAAGTGCGGCCTGTGCGAACCGTGAACTGGGGCTACGACACCGGCCTTTTCGGGGCAGCAGCCGTCGCGCCGTCCCTGCTGAGAACCGGTAGGCCGGATGAACTGGTCGACTTGGCGTCGGTCCTGCACACCATGCCAGGTAAACCGCTCCGACTCATGCTGGATGTGGTGTACGGACACGCGGACGCTGAAGCGTTGAATCTTCTTCCTCCCCCCGCGTTTCTGGGGCGCAACATGTACGGCGTTGACCTTGACTACACCAACCCACAGCTTCGCGCCATGGTGCTTGAGATGCAACGCCGGAAAGTCAATTACGGCGCCGACGGCCTCAGGGTTGACGCGGCGCAAGACCACAAAGTGTGGGACAAAGAAACGCTTGAAATGGTCCACGATGACGATTTTCTTGAGGCCATGTCAGACGTGACAAACCAAGTTGGGGACGCAACATTCAGGCCGTTCATGGTATTCGAGGACGGCCGTCCGTGGCCCCGACCGGATTGGCCCACAGCCTCAACGTACCTGGACGTCATCGAACGCCAGCCCCATGCCTTTCAATGGGGACCCCTCACGTTTGCTCACAACACACCAAGCCTTGAAGGGTACTGGGCTTCGGTGGAATCCAAGTTGCAGCGCATCGCATGGGAGGGCGCCAACTGGATTACCGGGACTGCCAACCATGACACGCTCAGGCGTGGTTACCAACTTGAGGTGGACTCCGCGCTAAACCGGCGGCTGGGTGACGACCTGCCCAGCATCCTGGAGCGCAGCTACCGACTTCCTGCCGCCGATGCGTTGTTTTACGGGGTCCTGCCAGGCGTACCGCTCACGCTCCTACAATCGCGCTTTAAGGCACCATGGGGTTTCTTTCGCGATAGCGACGACGAATGGGCCGCGAAGGTCGCCACCGAAGAACGCCCATTTCTAACGTGGCGCGTCCGGCCCGAAGCGTACGAAAACCCGTCGGCGTTCCCTCGAATGAAAGCCCGCGGGTTCCTCAGTCACCGCCAGTTAAGCGACGCTCTTGACGCCGTCGTGCAAGCCGTCGGCCGGTCAAACCGCAGTACCCAATGGGCGAGTGACTGGTTGCAGTACAGGCGCCGTGATGCGGCGTTGGCATTGCCGACCGAAGAGCTCGAAGCGGTGCTTCGCGACTGGTTCCGTGACATGGCCGATTACTGCAACATTGAGGGTCCCGCAGCGTCCACTGAGGAGCATGAGGCGGCGTCTTTTTCCGCTCTAAAACAGTTCCGCGTGCGCCGGCCGTGGCTGCGAACCTCGTTGAGGACCAGCGATCGTTTCGATGTCCATCACGCACCGCTTGGTGTGTGGCTGGTGGTGGAGCGGATGTCACCCGATGGCGCCGAACGTGTGGCTGCGCTTGCAAACCTAGAAGGGGAGACCGTTGAGGCGGACGTCGCGCACGTCCTCTCGGACGCCGCGTGGCAAGTCGCTTGGTCGAGCCACGGCGCCCACTGGGACGCCGAGCGCGGGTTGGCGGTTCTGCCTGATGGTGAAGCGATCATTTTTGAGGCAGGATTGTAGTCATGGCGACCTCCGACGCCAAGGAGCGCATCAGGACTGCACTTGATATTGCCGACGTGGTCGGCGATACCGTGGCGCTTAAGCCTGCAGGTAAAGAACGCCTCAAAGGGCTGTGCCCCTTCCATCAAGAAAAAACCCCCTCGTTTCACGTGCATGCAGGCCGGGGCTTTTTCTACTGTTTTGGTTGCGGTGCCAAAGGCGACATCTTTGATTTCGTTATGCAGTCCCAAGGCGTGGATTTTGCTGATGCCCTGCAGCTGCTTGGGCGCCGTGCCGGCATTGACGTCACCCCAAACCCTGCATCCGCAGCTGCCGGTCAACGGCGAAAAGACCTCTTTGCGGTGAACGAATTTGCCCTGCAGCATTTTGTGGGACGGATGACGGACGAAGCGTACGGCTATTTGCTGAATCGCGGCCTGACCAAGGAAAGCATCGATCGCTGGGGCCTGGGCTGGTCGGTCGATGCGTGGGACGACCTCCTCAAGGCCGCCTTACAGCAGAACGTGTCAGAAGATGACCTCCTTGCGGCTGGACTCCTCAGCGAGAACGAGCGCGGCCGGCGTTACGACCGTTTTCGTGGTCGCATCATGTTCCCGATTCGCGACCGACTGGGGCGTACGGTCGGGTTCTCAGGACGTGTGCTCGGCGACGAGGTTCCCAAGTACGTCAACACACCTGAGACCGACGTGTTCGACAAAGGGTCGGTGCTGTACGGTCTCGACCAAGCCCGGTCGGCGATACGCGACCGTGCGACGGCCTTGGTGGTTGAAGGCTACATGGACGTCATTGCGCTCCACCAGACGGGGTTCCCACATGCGGTCGCAGCGCTTGGTGCCACGCTGACCGAAGCGCAAGCCCAAGAACTGCAACGTCTTGGGGTTGATCGGGTATTGCTGGCTTTTGACGCCGACGATGCGGGCCAACGCGCGGTGCTGTCAGGCCTCGATCAATCGATTGGACGTAGCTTTCGTGTGGAGGCCATCACCATTCCCGATGGCAAAGATCCTGCCGACACGGTGTTAGGAGGCGCCATTGACCGGTTCACACAAGCCCTTGAAGAGGGCCAGTCTGCGGTCGCCTTCCGCCTCGAGACGGCACTTGCGAAGCACGACGCCACGACCACAGCAGGCCGACGCGCGATTTTGGATGAGCTGGGGCCAAGCATGGAGATGCACGGTCCGCACGACGACGTTGCCGCTGAGATGCGACGCCTGGTGATTTCGGCGCTGCAGCTCGACGAGCAGCAACTCGCGGCCTGGTTACGGTCAAGGAAGCGGACCTCGCTGACCGACGTCCAACTTAAAGGGATGGAGCGGGGTGCACGATTTGATGATGACGTGCTGCAGGTTGAGGCTGAGCTTATGGCGCTCCTGTTAAGTCAAGCAGACCGTTTAGAGGGACTCGTCGCACGGGTTGAGCCGGAGATCCCCCCTGAACTTGAAGACTCAGCGTTGCGGACCTTCGCTGCGATTGCACGCGAAGAGGGCTTCCAAGTCGGCGCGATTCTCGCTCGGTACCGCGAGCGCCCTGAGGGGCGTGTTCTATTTCCGAGGGTTCTGGAGCACGACGAGGATGAGGGGCTTGCGCCTGGTCAATTGGAACGCCACCTGACGACCGGATTATCGAGGTTGCGTGAGAGGGTGCTAGACCGGGAGGCACAAGAGCCACGCCAGGGGCTGACGCGGCGACTCGAAGAACTGCAAGCCCAAATTCAAGATGCCTCGCTTTCAGAAGCGGACTTAAAGGCGTGCTACGAAGAGCTCGCTGAGGTGCACGCGTTGCTTGCGGCCCGCGACGCTGAACGCCGAAGCCGTCTGCCGGCACGGTCTAGGCGCGGTGGAGGCCGCAAACACTAGTCAACCGGTCCGATTTCTAAAAAATGCCGTACTGGACGCACGGGACAATTGCCCCAAATTGACACGCACAGCGCTTGGCTGGTACATTTCCAAGGCTACAGATGACCGTTGCGGCGTTTTTCATGCACCGGTCTGCGACGACCCAAAGACCGCACCTTCACGGGGCCGACCGGCCAACACCGTGCCTATTTACGACGAAGGAGTTTGCCTTGGACGCTCATGAGGATAGTCTTCTGAATCAGCTCATCGAGAAAGAAAAGGTGCTCGCCGAGCGCGTTGTTGCTGCGCAACAAGAAGCGGCCACCATCGTCAAAGATGCTGAAGTGCAAGCCGAAGAAATCGTTGCCGAGGCCGAAAAGAGCGGCCTTGAAGCAAAAAATGCGGCGCAGAAAGCTGCGGCTGACGAAGCCGAAACCGAGCGTCAACGCATCCTAGACGGAGCGAAAGCTGACGCTGAAGCGGTTCAAAGCCGTACCGAAGCGCGCAAGAACGCCGCGGTGGCGACGGTCATGGAGCGACTTCTGCCGTGATCGCCCCAATGGAACAAATCACGCTTGTTGGCCGTCGCAGCATGGCCCGAGACGTGCTCAAAACGCTGCAGCAAATCGGTGTGGTGCAGGTTGATCGGCTTGCCAACGAAGAAGGTGTTGGCGAGCTGCAGGCAACCACGGAGCACGTGGGCGCTGACCTTGAACGTTGGTCCGAGCAGCTCGCCCATCTGACCTTTTTGCGTGACACCCTCGAACGCCAAGGCGTTGCCGCAGCCGCGCGCAGTGAAGTACCGCAAGAGCTCGACGAAGTTGAGCGCGTGGTTCAGGGACTACGCACACAGGTGGACGCCCTTGTGGCTGAGCGCGCCGAACTCCAAGATGAACGCGAAACCATAGAGGATTACCTTCCGCTGTTCCGCCTTCTCGCGCCGATGCTTGCCCCCATTGAGGGAAGCCGTTGGTTGTCCGGCTTCGCCTTCTTGGTGGCGAATGAAGATCTGGATGAGGTGCGAAGCACCCTTGAAGATGCGCTTGAAGACCGCGTGCAACTGAGCAGCCGCTCGTTTGCAGGGCAGCAAGCCGTTGTGATGGTGGCCCTTAAGCGTGAAGAGGAGGCTGCGCGGGCGGCTCTCTCAAGAGCGGGTCTTGCCCCCTTGCAGTTGCCGGACCGGTTCGCGAGTAGCGATACCGCCCGTGCGGTGCACACCATGGAGGAACGCTCTCAAGTACTCCCTGGCCGGCTTGATGAAATTCAATCCGAACTTGACGCGCTTGCGCAAGAGCAAGCCCCGTCGGTGTTGGCACTTCATATTCTGGCGACGAATGTGGTGAACCGTCTCGAGCGACTGGATGACCTTGCTACGGGTCGGTACGCCTTCGCCATGAAGGGCTGGGTCCCGTCGGAAGACAGCACGCGGGTTCTACAAGCCCTGGAAGCCCAGTACGGCGATGATGTCATCGTCAGCGTTCGGCCTGCCGATGCCCATCATGATGAGAACATCCCCGTCCAGCTGCAAAACCCGCGTTGGATGCGTCCGTTCCAAGGCCTCCTAGCCTTGTTCGCGCCACCCAAATACGGCAACTTTGACCCTACTTGGACGTTGGCGATCTTCTTTCCCCTGTTCTTCGGCATTGTGGTGGGCGATATTGCCTACGGGCTGATCTTCCTTTCGGTCGGGCTGTGGCTCATCCGTCGTGGACGCGGTGGCCGCAACCTCAACCTCGGGCCCCTCGGCATTATCATCCCGTCCCATAACCTCCCAGGCATTGGCACCGTCATCAATTGGGCTGCGTCCTGGTCCATTTTCTTCGGTGTGATCTACGGAGAATTCTGGGGGAACTTCCTTGAAAAGTGGCCAGTCAATACGACGCGGTTGTTTTACCCTGAGCCGAAACCGCCGCTTGAGAACGGCATGCCACACCACCTGATCGACATCCCACTATTCCGTGGGGGAGACGGCGTTAACAACGCCGAGCAACTCAATTTGCTTCTGCTCATCACGATCGGCTTTGGCATGTTCCAAGTGCTTCTTGGCTGGGGTATTCGCGCTTACTACGGTTGGAAGCACCATGACGGCAAGCACATGTGGGAAGGAATCGGCATGTTTGCCGGCCTGGTTGCCGTGTTTATCTTCGCCACCGCTTACCTAACCAACAGTCTCGGTACGGCATCCTTGGCTGTATCCGGCGTTCTACTTGCCATCTTCCTGCTCGGGGTGGTCCTTTCCCGAGTACCTCTCATGCTCGTTGAGTTGATTTCCAACTCAGGCAATGTCTTGAGCTACCTGCGTTTGTTCGCCGTCGGTCTGTCGGCAGCGTTGGTAGCGAACCTCGGAACAGCCGCTGGCTTTGCATTAAACGGCGCTGTCACGCTTCCGGTACTTGGGGAAGTTCTCGGGGTTCTGGTGGCCGTGCTCATCAACATGTTCGCGGTCATCCTCACCCTTGTTGGCCACACCCTGCAGCCGTTGCGCTTGCAGTACGTGGAATTCTTTACGAAGTTCGGCTTCTACGAAGAAAGTGGTCGAACCTACCGGCCGTTCAGGCTTCATGGAGGGAAAGCATGAAAAAGTTTGCCAACGTTAGCGTTCTCGTTCTTCTCGCATCGATCGTCGGGGTGGCTTTCGCCCAAGACGCGGAAGCCGGTCGGACCATCGGCGACGGCCTCGTGGCCCTCGGCGCTGCTTTGACCATCGGTGTCGCCGCCGTCGGCGTGGGTCTGGCGCAAGCCGCCATCGGTTCCGCTGGTGCAGGCACCCTTGCTGAGCGTCCTGAGGCGTTCGGTCAGATCCTGATCTACCTGGTGATCCCGGAAACGATCATCATTTTCGCCTTCGTCATTGCCTTCTTCCTTAACGGCCAGATTGGCTGACGTTCATGGCGAATCTTGCAGCTCTGCTTGATAAAGAAGCGGGCGCTGAGATTGAGGCCATCGTAGAAGAGGCGCGTCAGCGCGCCTCTTCCATTATCGACGAAGCGAAGCGTGAGGCCGAGGCCGTCGCAGCTCGACACGCACGGCAGGCCGAACAGCAACGCGAGGCCTTACTGGTACGTGCTCAGAGCGCGGCCCAGCTTGAAGCCTCAAGTATGCGTCTCAACGCTCAGCAAAACGCAATCCAACAGGTATTTGATGCCGTCGAGGCGGAAGTGGCTTCGCTGGTTTCTGATACCGACCGGTATCCCTCCGTGTTTGACGCTTTGCTACGGGAAGCCACGGGTGCGCAAGAAAGCGCGCCAGATCGTGTGGTTGTGAATCCGAGTGATGCGGATCTTGCCCAAGCGTCGTTGACGTCTCTCGGTGTGAACGCACCGGTGGAGACCGCCGATGACATCGTTGGTGGCGTGCGCCTCGTCTACGGCAAAACGCACGTCGAAAACACGCTCAGCGGGCGTTTGGATGCGCTGCGTGACGACCTCGCCTCGGACGTTGCCCACGTTCTGACGCCGAAAGAGTCGTAATGTCTAGCGATTTTGGCTACGTCAACGCTCGTATTCGCGGCATGTCTGCGCGTGGCCTGAGCGACGACGTGCTGCAAGCGGCGGTGGATAGTGCCGACTTCCGTGCTTTCACGGACGTGGTCGGCCAAACCGTGTATGGGTCCGCGTACGACGAAGCCAAGGCCGTGGCGTCAGGCCTACAAGCCGTGGATAACGCCGTATCGCGGCATGTCCAGGATGTGACGGGCCGTCTTATGCGTTTCTCGGATGGCGCCCCCCACGAGGTCGTGGCAACGTTGCTTTTGAAGAACGACACGGACGATCTCAAATCGCTGGCGCGCTCCATGCACGCGGGTGGAAGTGCCGAAGGTGTTCGCGAGGCCTTGAGTGGACTGGGCACCATCCGCCCGCAAGTGCTTGAACGGTTGGCGGAAGCTGCCGATCTGCAGGCGGCCGCCCAAGTACTCGCCATCGCCAAGCATCCGCTCGCGGCTTCATTCGCGCGTGCCGTACGCCGTTACGCAAGCGATGGAGACCTGCTCCGCGTCGAACTTGATCTCGACCGGGCGCTCTACGACACCATGGCACAGCGTGCTGCTAAGACCTCCGTTGGACCGGACTTTGCGGCGTATGTGGCCCTGAATATTGACGCCACGAACGTGCTCACGGCCTTGAAGATTACGGGTAAAGGCTTGGACGCCGAAACGTATTTTCTTGAGCATGGTCAACACGTCTCAAGACGCGTGTTTGACGCGATTGTCGACGACGGGTTTGCTGCCTTGTCCCGCATGACGACCGGACCGCTCGCGTCATTGAGCAAGGTCGAATCCGCAGCTGAGGTGGAGGGAGCCATACGCACCGCCATTCGTCTGTGGTTGCGCAAGAGAGCCCAAGGCGATCCGCTTGGCGTGGGCGTGGTGCTCAGGTTCCTCCAAGACAAAGCAGACGAGGCCGCCAAAATGAGGTTGCTTGCTCGCGGTAAGTACTACGGTGTTGCCCGCGAGCGTTTGGTTCAGGAGCTTGGCCATGACGCATAAGGCGATCGTGCTGACGGATTCTGAGACGGCGACCGGCTACCGGTTGGCAGGCGTTGAGGTTCGCGTAAGCGATCAAGAGCACGCCCTCCAAGCGCTCAACGAGCTCATTGAAGCAGACGAGTACGGCTTGTTGATTGTCGACGAGGGCCTCGTGCCGGATCCCGTGTCTGCGTCCGAGCGGGCCATGAGAGGGCGTGACCTTCCCGTGGTGCTGCCGGTGCCATCGCTCGGGGCCGCCTTCGACGAAAATAGTGACGCAAGTGCGTACATGAAGGACCTGGTACGTAGCGCCATCGGTTTTGACATCAAGTTGGAGTAGAGGAGAGGCAATGGCTATCAAAGGAACTATCGCCCGAATTTCCGGCCCTGCCGTCATCGCCGAAGGCATGATGGGCGCGCGCATGTACGACATTGTGCGCGTGGGCAACGAAAACCTAGTCGGCGAAATCATTCGCTTGGACGGCAACACCGCGTTCGTGCAGGTGTACGAAGATACCGGCGGCCTGAAGGTCGGCGAGCCGGTGGAATCCACGGGACTGCCGCTGGCGGTCGAACTTGGGCCCGGTATGTTGAACGGGATTTTTGACGGGATTCAGCGCCCGCTGGACAAAATCCAAGAAGCATCGGGTACGTACATCGACCGTGGCATTACCGTCAACAGTCTGTCGCGTGACGCTAAGTGGTCGTTTACGCCGAGCATCGCCGTGGGCGATGAGGTGCACGAAGGTCAAGTCATTGGCACCGTGCCTGAATTCAGCTTCACGCACAAAATCCTGGTTCCACCAGGTGCCAACGGCACCGTGAAGTCGGTGGTCGCAGCCGGCGAGTACACGGTCGACGAACCGGTCGCCGTTCTTGAAGATGGAACCGAGCTGAAGCTTGCGCACCCATGGCCGGTTCGCCAGCCACGCCCGGTCGCAGAAAAGCTCGACCCGGTGACGCCGTTCCTGACCGGCATGCGCATTCTCGATGTGTTGTTCCCCCTCACCATGGGTGGCACAGCCGCAATTCCGGGTCCGTTCGGTTCCGGAAAGACGGTTACACAACAATCGATTGCCAAATACGGCGATGCCGAAATCGTGGTTTACGTCGGCTGCGGTGAGCGTGGCAACGAAATGACGGACGTGTTGGTGGAGTTCCCAGAACTTGAGGACCCTCAGACCGGCAACCCGCTCATGCAACGCACCGTGTTGATTGCAAACACATCCAACATGCCTGTGGCAGCACGTGAGGCGTCCATCTACACCGGGATCACCCTTGCTGAGTACTTCCGTGATCAGGGTTACCGCGTGTCGATCATGGCCGACTCCACCAGCCGTTGGGCAGAGGCATTGCGTGAGATCAGCTCGCGGCTCGAAGAGATGCCTGCGGAGGAAGGCTACCCGCCTTACCTCGCGTCACGACTCTCGGCGTTCTATGAACGTGGCGGTCGCGTGAACACGCTGGCCGGTGAACAAGGGGCGGTTTCGATCATCGGTGCCGTCAGCCCAGCCGGTGGTGACTTCTCAGAGCCCGTCACGCAAGCGACGCTGCGGATCACCGGTTGCTTCTGGGCGTTGGATGCCTCATTGGCCCGCCGCCGTCACTTCCCAGCGATTAACTGGAACCGGTCGTACTCGCTCTTCAAAGAAGGCCTTGAAGACTGGTACCGCGAGAACGTTGCCGACGATTACCCTGAGCTTGTCAACCAAGCGGTCGATATCCTGCAACGTGAAGCCGACCTTCAAGAGGTCGTGCAGCTCGTTGGTCCGGACGCCCTTCAGGACAACGAACGCCTCGTGATTGAAATCGGACGCATCCTCCGGCAGGACTTCCTGCAGCAGAACGGCTTCGATCCGATTGACGCCTCCTGCTCGCTTGATAAGGCGTACGGCATGTTGCAGATGATGCTTAAGCTGTACGGCGAAGCACGCAAAGCGGTCGAGGGTGGAGCCACGATTGATGAGCTCCTCGGCAATGACGTGATCGAAAAAGTGAACCGCGCGCGCTACGTGCCCGAAGACGAATTCCCTGCCTACCGCGACCAAGTCATCGGTCAGCTCGGCGACGCCTTCGCGGTGACGGCGTAACGGGACGAAGGAGACTGAAGCATGAGCGACAACCTTCTTAAGAAGGAATACAGCGAAGTCAGTTACGTTTCCGGCCCGCTGTTGTTCCTCCAAAACGCCCCTGACCTTGGTTACAACGCCATCGTCAACATCAAAGATGCCCAAGGGCGTACACGCGGCGGTCAGGTTATTGAGGTCAGCAAGGAGTACACCGTTCTTCAGGTGTTCGAAGAAACCTCAGGGATCGACCTGTCGGCCACCACGGTCAGCCTGGTTGAGGATGTGGCGCGGCTCGGCGTCAGCAAGGACATGATCGGCCGACGCTTTAACGGTATCGGCGCGCCGATTGACGGCCTTCCCAACGTCGTTGCCGACACGCGTCTCCCCATTGGCGGCGCACCGATTAACCCCGTCTCTCGTGAAAAGCCGGAAGAGTTCATTCAGACCGGTGTCAGCACGATCGATACGTTGATCAGTCTCGTTCGTGGGCAGAAGCTTCCCATCTTCTCTGGATCGGGCCTTCCAGCCAACGAACTTGCGGCCCAAATTGCCCGCCAGGCGAGCGTGATCGGTGAGGACACCGAGTTCGCCGTTGTGTTCGCTGCCATGGGTGTCACCCAGCGTGAGCTCACGTTCTTTACCCAAGAGTTTGAGCGGACTGGGGCGTTGGCCCGTTCCGTGTTGTTCCTGAACAAGGCAGACGACCCAGCGGTTGAGCGAATTCTCACCCCTCGCATGGCCCTTACGGCAGCGGAGTACCTCGCGTTTGAGCATGACTACCACGTGCTCGTCATCATGACGGACATGACGAACTACTGTGAAGCGCTTCGCGAAATCGGCGGTGCGCGTGAAGAGATTCCTGGCCGTCGTGGCTACCCCGGTTACATGTACACCGACTTGGCAGGCATCTACGAACGCGCAGGCGTCGTGAACGGCAAGAAAGGCTCCGTCACACAGCTTCCGATCTTGTCCATGCCCGACGATGACGTGACCCACCCGATCCCCGATCTCACCGGGTACATCACCGAAGGCCAAATCTACTTGGCGCGCGACTTGCACAACAAAGGCGTGTTCCCCCCGATCAACCCTGGTCCTTCGCTTTCCCGCTTGATGAACAACGGTATCGGGGAAGGCAAGACGCGCGACGATCACAAGAACGTTGCCGACCAGCTTCAAGCGGCATACGCAAACGGTCTCGATTTGCGCCGACTTGTCGCCATCACTGGGGAGGACGCCCTGTCGGAAACCGACAAGCTGTACCTCGCGTTTGCCGATGATTTTGAGAAGGCCTTCATCGACCAAGGGAGCGAAAACCGCAGCATTGATGACTCACTCAATATTGCGTGGCAGACCCTGTCGAAACTACCTAAGAGCGAGCTTACGCGCCTCAAAAATGAGCAGATCGACAACTACTACGGTGCTGCCATGGATGAGATGTGGGGCGCCGCCAAGGAAGCGCGCTGAGGTTGAATCGTGGCTGAGTCTGTCGCCCCAACACGCTCAAACCTTCTGCAACGTCGCGACCAGCTTAAGTTGGCTGGTCGTGGTGCGGACCTGTTGAAGCGTAAGCGCGATGCTCTGATTGCTGAGTTCTTCGATCTCGTTAAGGTATCGCTCGAAGCGCGGCGCGAACTTCAGCGTGCCAGCCGCGATGCCTACTTTGCCCTGTTCCTGGCCAATGCCTGGGATGGCCCCAGCGGCGTGAAGAGTCTGGCGCTTGCCAACGATCAAGCCGTGGGTGTGGATATCAAGGTTGAGAACTTGTTTGGCGTCAAGGTGCCTGAGGTTCAAACCCCCACGTTTGACGACAGTCTGCCGTTTAGCCCGATTGGGGTGGGTGGACGTACCCTCGAGGCGGCTGAAGAGTTTCGTAACCTGACGCGCGCCATCGTTCGCGTGGCAGCAACCGAAACGCGTTTGCGGCGCATCGGCGAGGAGATCAAAAAGACCAACCGGCGCGTGAATGCGCTTGAGCAACTGGTGATTCCTGGCATTAATTATCAGATCCGTTCGATTCGAAGCGTTCTAGATCAGCGGGCGCTTGAAGAAGTGACCGTTTTGAAGAAGATTAAGGCCAAGCTTGAAAGTAACGAAAAGGAGCCTGCGAGCAGCAGCGCTTGACGACGTTTCTCAGCACGGTGCGATGCGCGAGGTGGAAAATCACCTCGCGCATTTATTTATGCAGACCGGTCACCTTGACGTAGGGGTGCGCTAGATGGAAGTGATGGCGCAAGCATTTTCCTTAAGGGCTCTCGTTTAGCAAAAAATCATAATCATACAAATCAGCCGTAATTAAATACGTGAAGTTCTTTACAAGACAAGGCTCTGAGGCGTACACTTACTTACGGGCGACGATTCTCACAAAGGCGATTCGCTTCACAGATGCGCCCGGCGCCTGTAAAGGAGAACCATATGCGTAAGATCCTGCTGGCCCTACTCGCAAGCTTTCTGGTAGGCGGATTTGCCCAAGCTCAGGGCGGACTGCTTGCCGAAATTCAAGAACGTGGCAACCTTGCCTGCGGTGTGAACCAATCGCTGCCTGGCTTTGGTGTGATCGACTCGGAAGGCAACTTCTCGGGCTTTGACGTCGATTTCTGCCGCGCGATTGCCGCGGCGGTGATCGGTGACGCAGACGCCGTGACCTACCGCGCCCTCACGGCATCCGAGCGTTTTACCGCTGTGCAGTCGGGTGAGGTGGACGTCCTGATTCGCAACACCACCTGGACGTCAAGCCGTGACAGTGAAGTCGGCCTGAACTTTGCGCCGACGACCTTCTACGACGGTCAAGGCTTCACCGTGAAGCGCGCCTCGGGCATCTCCCAAGTCCAAGACTTTGAAGGCACGACCATCTGTGTGCAGTCGGGTACCACCACGGAGCTCAACCTGGCGGACGTCATGGCGGCACTCGATATTTCTTACACGCCGCTGCTGTTCGAAACCGCAGACCAGGTCTACGCCGCCTACGAAGCGGACCAGTGCGAATCGGTCACAACCGATATGTCGGGTCTGGTTAGCCGTTCGACACTCCTTCAAGATCCTGAAGCGAGCGTCATTCTGCCGATCACCATCTCGAAAGAGCCCCTCGGTCCAGCGGTTCTCCACGGTGATGACCAGTGGTTTGATGTCGTGAAATGGGTGACATTCGCGACGATGTTCGCCGAAGAGTACGGCATCACCAGCGACAATGTGCGCGATCAGCTTGAGACAGCCGAAGCGCCGGTTGTTCGCCGTTTCCTCGGTCTCGACGGTCAAGTCATGCAGCAACTTGGTCTCGACTCTGAAGCCATGGTGCGTGTCATTGAACAGGTTGGTAACTACGGTGAGATCTTTGCGAGAAACCTCGGTCCTGACACGCAATTCGGTCTTGAACGTGGTTTGAACGCGCAGTACACCGATGGTGGCCTGCTCTACTCGCCCCCCTTCCGCTAAGCCTTTGAGCTGACGGCTTTTGGGGCCGGCGCATCTGCGCCGGCCCCAACCGTCGGTCTAAACGAAAACCGTAGGCGAGAGCGATGGTTGTTTACGAGATCGCACTGCGGTGGATATCTTGACTGTACGTATTTTGTTGTCATTCGGAGGCAGGCTTGAAGCAAGCGTCAGGCACACCTGAACGCATTCCGTTCTGGAGAAACGTAAAGACCCTAGGCTTACTGGCTCAGGTCATCTTTACGCTCGTCGTCCTGACGGCCATCGTGATTCTTTGGAACAACGTCGCGTCGGCACTCGCGCGCTCAAGTCTCCCTGCAGATTTCAGCTGGCTGACAAGCCGTGCCGGCCTACCCATCGGAGAGCGGCCCATTCCGTACACGCCAGACGACCCCTACTGGCGCGCCCTGCTGATCGGATTTCTCAATACCCTCAAAATCGCTCTCGTCGGCGTCATCCTCGCGTCCATTCTCGGGGTTCTGGTCGGCCTTGCCCGTCTCAGCAACAACTGGCTGCTACGGCAGATCGGCACGTGGTACGTCGAGATCCTTCGGAACACACCGCTCTCGGTACAGATTATTTTTTGGTTTACGGCCGCCATCGCCACGCTACCCCCCACGATCTCTGCACCCATACGTCTGCCTGGCGGCATCTTATTCTCCAACCGTGGTCTGGCGTTTCCAGCGATCTACCCAGGTTTTGGTTTCACGGCGTGGCTTCCGTGGTTGCTAGGTGCGATCATCCTATTTGCCGTCATCCTCGTGATGCGTCGCCGGCAGATCCGCGCAAGCGAACGCCCCGGGCTTGCCTGGCCCTACGCTCTGGCCGGCATGCTGGTCGTGGCCGCCTCGGGTTACTTGGTTGCTTCCCAACAGGCCACCATCCCAAGCACGGTCGCGGTTGACTTTGTGACCGAACGGGGACGTGGGGTGACCTTCACGGATACGAACGGTAATGGCGAGCGCGACCGTGGCGAGTCTGCCTACGGCCACGTGCCGGTGACCGTGACCGTTCCTGAAGCCGCGATTGAGGCGCGCAGTTCCAATCTGGTGGAACAACGACAGGTGAAACCCAGCGTCATACGGTTTCCCGTAATTGAGGAAGGCGAGTACGATACGTTTGACATCAGGATCTTAGGCGAATCAGACCGGGAGCGCTTCTCCATCCATTGGATCGACGCGCCAGTGTCAGGGGTCGTTTTTGAAGACCGCAACAACGATGGTGTTTGGCAAGAAGGTGAAGAGTTGGACGCCCAAGGTGAAGGATTTCAAGGCGTTCGTACCGTCCTAACCGTGACAGGTTTCCAGCGTGACTTGGTCTCAGATCGTGACGGTGCGGTGCGCATTCCGAACTTTGACCCGGTCGGCACGCAGGCCGAAAATGTTGAAGAGATCGAAGATGCCGGCCGGTCGGGTGCAGGAGGATTTGGGCCCTCGAACCTCTTTGGAGCCAACGCCGCCTCAGACGACGAACCAAGCGATGCGCCCACGCTTGACACGGTCGTTGACATTCGCCCATCCGGCGCGCTGGTTTGGAGCCCGCCGTCGGTTCCTGTTTCAAACTACACAGGAGGGTTTCGCTTCACGGCCAGCTATCTGGCGTTGCTGCTCGCCCTCGTGATCTACACAGCAACCTTTATCGCTGAGATCACCCGCGCGGGCATTATGGCGGTACCCAAAGGCCAAACCGAAGCTGCCAAGGCGCTTGGGTTGTCCGGGCGTCAAACGTTCTCACTGGTGATTTTTCCCCAAGCCGTGCGCATCATCCTGCCGCCCATGATCAGCCAGTACCTGAACCTGACGAAGAACTCATCGCTTGCTCCGCTGGCTGCATACGCCGAGATTTTTGCGATTAGCGCGGTGGTGGCCAATCAGACCGGTGCCAGCGTCCCGGTCACCATTCTGATTATCGTGAGCTACTTAATCATCAGTTGGTTCTTCTCCGTCGTCTTGAACATCGTCAACGCACGTATGGCGATTGTGGAGCGTTGAGATGGACATGATTCCTTCCAGACCACCGCCAGCGGGACAACGCGGCGTGCAAGCTTGGTTGCGGCGCAACCTCTTCTCAGGCTGGGTGAACACCGCCGTCTCCCTGGTGGTCGGGTACTTGGTGGTTGTGTCAACCATCAACCTCACGCGCTGGGTTGTCACCGGCGCGTCGTGGGAGCCGGTGTGGACCAACTTGAAACTGTTGGCCATCTACCGGTACCCCATGGAACTCGCCTGGCGGCCGGTGATCGCCGTCGGTGTTTTCCTGATGCTGACCGGACTCAGCGCAGCCTTGGGGCGCCGGGCTGGCAAAGGCAAGATCATTGGCGGCCTGTACGCGTGGCTCACTGGCCTCGTTGTTGTCCTCACCGTGATTGCATGGTTGGCGTGGCCGTCCGTTAGAGAAGCGTGGACCGCCGCCACCTTCATGGCCGCCGGCGGCTACCTCGCAGGTTGGTTCGTACCCAAGCTGGTACGCGCCCAAGCCTGGCTTTGGTCCGCTGGCCTGCCGGTCGTGCTGGTTCTCGTTTACGGACTTGGTGGCGAAGGGCCTTGGGCCACCGTTCGCACCCTGGAATGGGGCGGATTCATGTTGACCATCGTCATTGCGGTCTTCGGGATCACCGTGTCGTTCCCACTGGGTATTGCTTTGGCGCTCGGTAGGCGCAGTAGCTTGCCGGCCATCAAATACTTCAGTATCGGCTTCATCGAGCTCATTCGTGGTGCCCCCCTCATCACCTGGCTCTTCATTGCATCGCTGATGGTCCCGCTGCTGCTTGACACCTCACCTGATTCCATTCCAGCCCTCGCACGCGCCCTGGTGGCTGTCACGCTATTCAGCGCCGTCTACATGGCAGAAAACGTACGTGGCGGTCTTCAAAGTGTGCCAAACGGCCAACGCGAAGCCGCAAGGGCACTGGGCTTATCCGGCTGGCAAACCACGCGGCTGATTGTGCTCCCGCAGGCATTACGGGCGGTCATCCCGGTCCTCGTCGGTCAAGCCATCGGGTTGTTTAAAGACACATCGCTGGTCTTCATCGTTGGACTGCACGACTTTTTTGAAATTGGCCGACGCATCATTCCTAGCCAGCCAGAGTCACTTCTTTACCCAGGCGGCGTCCTGCTTGAACTGTCCTTGTTTATGGCAGCCGTGTACTGGTTCTTCAGCTACCGTATGTCCATTGCCAGCCGTCAGCTTGAAAAAGAACTCGGTGTTGGGGAACGCTGAGGTCGCCCCACGCCCGTGAACCGAAGGAGACCACCTATGGATTCTGCTCCCGCCGCCCACACCAATTCACAAGCTCCCGATGGGGGAGAAAAGATCATCACCATTGCCGGGTTAAACAAATGGTTTGGTGATTTCCATGTGCTTAAAGATATTGACCTGTCGGTCAACCGTGGCGAAGTCGTGGTGGTCATCGGCCCATCAGGATCGGGCAAGTCCACGTTGATTCGCTGTATTAACCGCCTTGAAGAGCACCAAGAAGGGGTCATCACAGTCGACGGTACGCCCCTCACGGACGACGTTCGCAATATCGATCTGGTACGGCGCGAGACCGGCATGGTGTTTCAGCAGTTCAACCTGTTTCCCCACCTGACGGTCATGGAAAACATCACCCTCGCACCCATTCGAGTGCGCAAGTGGAAGCAGAGTCAAGCCGAAGAACGCGCCATGTTTTTCCTTGAAAAGGTCGGCATTCCAGAACAAGCACAGAAGTACCCGGGGCAGCTATCCGGCGGTCAGCAGCAACGGGTCGCGATCGCGCGTGCATTGACCATGGAACCCAAAGTGATGCTATTCGATGAACCCACCAGCGCGCTGGATCCCGAAGTGATCGGCGAGGTCCTTGAGGTGATGGTGACGCTCGCCAAAGAGGGCATGACCATGGTGGTGGTGACCCACGAAATGGGTTTCGCCCGTGAGGTCGGCGATCGCGTGATCTTCATGGACGCAGGACAGATCGTTGAGGTGGGGACGCCGGAACACTTCTTCACAGACCCAAGAGAGGAACGCACGCGTGCGTTCCTGTCAAAGATTCTGTAGGCCTCGGGAAGGTTACGGGGCGGCCGCGTACGGCTGGGACAACGCGCCAACAAGCCGGAAAGAGCCCAAGACCACCAAGCGTTCGCCGGCTTGAAGCTCGGATAGTGCCTTCGCCAAGGCCACCTCGGGTGTGCCGATAAACCTTGGGTGCCGCCTAAGTACTTCGGGTGCTTCACCGACTGCGGTTGTCCACACGTTGTCTCGCGGTTCCAGCATTTGGAGCATCGCGGCAACGTCCTTTTGTGCTTGCGCACCGAAGAGCACATGATCAGAAGGTTTGAGCCTATCGATCGCGCGCTGCAGTGACGCGACATTATGGGCACCATCGAACACAACGTCCTTGTCATCGTCTAACCGAAACGACTCCCACCGGCACGGCAGCTGGATGGGTGTGGTGGCATGCGAGCACGCCGCGCTCGGAAGGCCCAGCGTCCGGCAGGCCGCCACCGCTAAGGCGATGTTGACGTCATCCTGTGGACCAATGTCGCCTGTCACGTCAATGAACGTTGCCCCGCAGGCGTCTGCACGCGCTTTAAAGAACCCGGCCTCGGGCCAAGCCACGCTCGAGACCACAGGGGCGGGGGTGCGCACGGCGGCGCTCTTGTTGGTTGCGATGCCGGCAAGCCCCGGTCCTATGGCCGCCTCGTGGTCGCTTGACACGTTCGTTGCGACCACCATGCTGATGTTCCTCAAGGCCATTGTGGCGTCCCCTTCGGCACCAACCCCCGCCTCGGCCACCAGCCATCGCGCGTCGTGTTTCGCCCCCAACCAAACGGCCAGGGCGAGGCTTAAGTCAAAAAATGTGGCTTTGATGCGCTCCGCTTCTGGGCGGGACTGCAGCACGAAATCGGTCACGTCCGCCTCACGAATCGGTTGCTCGTTGAACGTCACGCGCTCTTGGAACGAACGGGCATGCGGTGAGGTGAAGCGGATGGCGGACTCGCCGGCGTACACCAACGAGCGAGCGATGCGCGCGGCAGCTTCCCCTTTACCGTTGGTGCCTACAATGTGCACCACACGTTCCGGGGGCGTGAGCGATAGAGCATCCAAGAGTTTGGCTGCCCGCCGGTGTGTGCGTCGTGCGCCATCGCGACGGCGCCCGTACAACCACGCAAGCGCTTCTTGAAACGCCGTCATGCCGCTGCCTTTAGTTGTCTGAACGGTTGTTGGACCGTGACGACTTGGGTCGGCGCCGCCGCCGGCCGCGCCGACGCCGACCCGGTTTTTTCTCTTGCTCCCACAGGGGTAGGCGTTGTTCCGTTGCCAGTCGGTCCAGCGTGCCTTCAATAGGTCCGTTGGGCGTCCACTGCGCAAACTTGACGACCGCGTGCGGGGCCTTGTCGGCCACCCAAACCAGGTGCGAACCGGGCACGATCCGGTAAGCACGAGCGTGAAACGAGCCGACCGGAGTGTCAATCTCGCGTTCGCTGACGAAACGTGCTTCAACCGTCTTGCCGATCATCGGGATTCTCAGCCGCTCCATGTCACGCCCTGCATGACGAAGGCGCAACAGCATGGAGAGGGGGTCTGCGTAACCTTCCAGCAGAGGAGCATCCGCCACTTCGCCGGAACTGCGTTTCAGCTTGACGACACCGTTGTCGTGATCAAACCGAAAGATGGACTTACGTTCACCTTGTGGATCCCGCTCAATTTCGCGGAATTCTTGGCTTTCAAACGTTTGCGCATCGGAGCGACTCAGCAGCAGCATGCGCTTATTCCAAGCAGCCGACGACCACTCGGTCTCCGATTCAACCCGGACGGAGTCCCCTTGGGTCTCTTCCCGGACCACCATTCGACCGAGTGCGCCACGTCGCGACTCGAGCCGGTATTCCATGACTTCGGCCACGCGCTAAGGCTAGCACGCGAGCCTTAGAACCAACCGTGCTACGGGGCATGTTGGGCACAACGCATGGACGGCGTCGCCAACCGCCTACCCTACGTGTATGGCTTTCCTTAACGCACCCCGAACATTCCATCGACTTGCACTTTCGCTGGCGGGCGCCGGACTTCTGGCGGTAGGTTGCGCGCCGCAGGTTTGGACCGGTCCCGAACCTGTTACACGCACGGCGGCAGGGCTACAAACCACCCAGCAAATCCAAGCGGAACGTACGCTGGTAACAGGCTACGCCGCTCCGCAGACACCGGACGCGTTCAACGCGTCCCCCGTGGTTCGCTGGTCCATAGAAACCCCGTCGGACCGGCCAGAAACGATCTATGTGGCGCTGCCTGGGTTGTTTGGTGGTGCAGGCTCGTTTGCTCCTTGGGCGCAACAAATGGTGCGCAGCGATCCGGCTTCAGAGGTGTGGGTCGTCGACCGAAGATCCAACCTTCTTGAAGACCATAGCGCCACGCGTAATGGGGACCGTGAAGCGGTTGTCGCGTACCTGCGCGAACCAAGTTCAGCGGACGCGTTCGCGCTTCCTGATGAAGAGGCACATCCTTACGTCCGGCATTGGGACCTTGATGTGCACCTGCGCGACCTTCACCACGTCGTCACCGAAGCCCGGGCGGACGGTGACCGTGTGGTGTTGGTCGGTCATTCCATGGGAGCCGCCCTTGCTGGCGTGTACGCCGGGTGGCGCTTCCCCGACGGCCCAGGGGGCACCCAGCTAGACGGCATGGTGTTCATTGATGGTGCACCTGGACGCACAGGGGCGTTTGGCAACCTGCTAGACGGCTGGGACGACCAGGTTCGGGCCGACGAGGAAGCACCCCAAGCTGCCGAAGATCGCGCGCCCCTATGGCTCCCAGGAGAGCGTGCGGTACGCCGCACCGTCGAAAGGTACGCCGCCGCATGGCTAGCTGCTGAAGATGCTGACGCCGACCTTCCAGACGGCATTACCGACTTCCCGGTGAGTACCCTCGGTTACGCAGGCATCCTCATCGACTCGCAATACGATCCTGCACGGACGGGCACGGTCACCATCGGCGAGGTGGCTGAGGCGGATTTGGATGGGAACCTGTTCGGATTCCTCCTGTCCGGTGGCTGGGCAACGCAAAGCGCAAGCGTGGTCGGGGTCCTTGAGGGCGCCGAGCGTGTCGAGTGGGTACGTGGTGACCGCGAAGAAGAACGCACCGACCCCGCCACCTTCATGGAGGCTTGGTCAACCGCCGATGCGGACGGGGCGACGTGGTTCGAACCGACGGCTTTGCTTCGGGACCTCGCGACCGTCCCAGCGAACGTGACGCAAAACGACGATCCTCGCTTGGTCCCGACCGCTGAGGTGACGGTGCCGACCCTCATGATCGGTTCAGACCGCGGCTTGTTGCGGGATAGCCGGGTCCTGGATGCTTACGCGCACTCGCGAGCGGGTGATCTGCTGACCCGGCTCGTCTTTCAGCGTTACGCGCATACAGATCTCGTGATGGCCGAAGCCAACCCGTTGGTCCCCATTACGCAGAGATGGGTCGGGAATCTGCCCTGAAGGTCGACCGTTCCCGGTTTGCGTTAGGTACGCTGCTGCATGCTCGATGCGACCCTCATTCGCCAGGATCCCGACCATGTCCGGGAGCAACTCAACCGCAAAGGCTTCACCGACGCTGAACACTGGTTGGACGCCTTCCTCACGAACGATGCGGCGCATGCCGAAATCCGGCGTGAACTTGAGGCCAAGCAAGCGGAGCTGAACGCGAATAGCAAACGCATTGGTGAACTGAAGCGCCAGGGTGAAGACGCCCAGGCGCTTCTTGATGCCATGGGAGGTCTGTCAAGCGACGTTAAACGGTTGAAAGACCACGAACGCGAGTTGGCAACGAAACGTGAACAAGCCCTCCTGGAGCTACCCAACCTGCCCGATGACTCCGTGCCAGACGGCACCACTGAAGCCGACAGTGTGGTGGTGCACGAACGCTCGGGTCATTCTCCCCATGAGGCCGCCAAGCCCCACTGGGAGTGGATGGGCGAGCGTGGATGGCTGGACCTTGATGCTGGCACCAAACTAGCCGGCGCCGGCTTTCCCGTCATCCGTGGCAACGGCGTCAGACTGCAGCGTGCCCTTGAAGGGTTCTTCCTTGACACGCTGGTGGAAGAGGGGTTCACCGAGATGCGCGTGCCGCTTTTGGCCAACGAAACGAGCGCCCGCGCGACCGGTCAGCTTCCTGACAAAGAAGGCCAAATGTACGGCGTTGATGATGGCTTTTTTCTCATTCCGACGTCCGAGGTTGCCCTTACCAACCTCCACCGCGACGAGATTCTTGACGCGAACCAGCTTCCCATTCGTTACACCGCCCTTACCCCGTGCTTTAGGCGCGAAGCGGGCAGTTACGGCAAAGACGTGCGTGGCTTAAACCGTGTGCACCAATTCGACAAGGTTGAGATGGTCGCGTTTGTCGCCCCAGACGAGGGACACAACATGCTTGAAACGATGACGCAAACCGCCGAGCGGATGCTTGACGGTCTCGGACTTCGCTACCGGCGTCTGCTGTTATGCACGGGCGATATGGGTTTCACGCAAACGAAGACCTACGATCTGGAGGTGTGGAGCCCTGGGCAGGAACGCTTCCTTGAGGTCAGCAGCATCAGCCTTCTTGGGGATTTCCAGGCCCGCCGGCTGCAAACCCGAGCCAGGCCGGGCGGTGCGTCGGGTTCTGGAAGCACAGCACACGTGCATACCCTCAACGGCAGCGCGCTGGCGCTTCCGCGAACATTCGCAGCCCTGATCGAAACTTACGGCGATCCAGACGGGGACCTGCATGTGCCCGATGTGCTTCAAGAACGGGTGGGCAGCACCACACTCGGATAAGGGTGCAGGTTTGGTGCGCTTCAGCTATTTTCCAATCCCATAACCAAACCAAGCAACCACGAACCAGCTCACACGCCTCACACGCGTATACTGGTCGAACTTAAGCAGCCTAAACAAATCAGGCGCCCCCCACCACACGCCAATTTGCAGATCACCTGCACACCAAACAACCGCTCACAACATGGAGTCAACGACGAATCCGTACGCGAGAACAGGCACGCACCAAACGTCTCTAACTCATTTTGCGTTCACCAAAAAATATTTGTACAGTGTTTGAATGCAAAGCGGCAACACAAAGCATTCGCAAGACACTCAACCAATCCCGCCAACGGGACGTTTGCTACTCGCCGTCGTGACCTTCGTACTCTTGATCACTACAAGCTGCAGTAACACCACATCACCCCCTGCAGCCGACAACCGAGCGACAAACACACCAGAGGCATCCATCCAAACAAGCACCATCACCGCTGGCAAAACCACCGTCACGAGTGACGGTATTGACGCAACCACCGTTACCATTCAATTACGAGATCAGGACGGTGAACCATTCTACGGGAGCGATGGCACGGTCACTATCAACGCACCTGCAGGTGACGTCAGCGAAATCACCAACCACCGTGACGGCACCTACACCGCCACCTACAAACCCCTTGGCAAAGGCGACATCACCCTTACCGCCACACTTGACGGCGAACCCCTCACCGACACACTCACCATCAAACGCACCACTACGAACGGCTTCTACATTCATGAAAACGGCGTCACCATTAAATGCGAAGATGCCCAACCAGGCGGCACTGGCGATATCGCCTTAGACGGCCAAAATGCAATCGCGTACACCAAACGTACTAAAGCCGAAATAGACATAGACACCATTGACCCCGCCAGGACATGCACCAGTGGCATTACCGATATGTCAAATATGTTTGAAAACAAAACCAATTTCGACGGAGATATCAGCCACTGGGACACCAGCATCGTTGACGACATGTCGTACATGTTCTTTAACGCGGATGCTTTCAATCAATCTATCGGCGAATGGGACACGAGCCAAGTTGAAAACATGGGTTCCATGTTCTTTGGCGCGAGTGCTTTCAATCAACCTATCGGCTCATGGGACACGAGCCAAGTTGAAAACATGGGTTACATGTTCTTTGGCGCGAGTGCTTTTAACCAACCTATCGGCGACTGGGACACCATCGCCGTCAAATTGATGAACCACATGTTCTCCGGCGCGAATACTTTCAACCAACCGATCGGCAACTGGGACACCGGAGCAGTAACAGACATGCTTTGGATGTTCAACAATGCAGATAGTTTTAGTCAAGACATCAGCAATTGGTGTGTTTCAGAGCTTTCTTCAAAGCCGCTCAAGCCGGTGGGTTTTGATAGGGATACTTCTACAGAATGGAATCAGGTACGAAAACCAAACTGGGGCGCAAGCTGCCCATAATAGACCGCAAACACAAAGAAGCCTGGCTGCTCTATTGCATGGTTGCATCCAACCGTGTTCCGCCACTATCATTAGAACCACCCAAATAACGATCAAGCGTCACGGAACCCACGCCAACAACCTGGCTATATCTGGCTATATGATTGACCGCAGGAGCTGATTGCAAGCACGTCCCAAGGGACATTGGCTTTCGATCACAATTCATCGGACTTAGCTATCACCGACATTAAATTAATGCCAACAAACTCAGACGCAGTTACGAGGGAATGGACAGACAGTAACCACCGCCTGGACTGGGGTGACGGCGCATAAATCAATGCAGCACACCAACTCGCACACCAAACACAAAAACTGCCGTAAGCACTAAACAAGCCTAGCCGCCAAAGTACCTTCGAGGACGCAAAAACAAAAGGTGGTCCCTGCTGGATGCGAACCAGCGACCAAACGATTATGGGTCGCTATCGACCGTCCGTGGCACCTTGACGAACTCGTCCTGCGTCTCTTGCGCTAAGGACCCGACCGAACTGTGCGGAGTTCCCTCTTCCACGGTGTCATCGCGTAACGGGTCGCCCACGGCGACCGGCCTGAACAGCGGTTCAAGTCCCGACGTGTCAACCTCCTGGATCTCACTCATGTGCGTCAACACTTCGGTGAGGTCTTTTTGGAGGCGCTCGCGCGCGTCGTCTGTGAGTTCAAGGCGCGCCAAACGCGCGATGGCGTCAAGGTCGCTTGTCTTCAATTTCACGCTGTGAGGCTAGCACAAGCCGTCAGGCCAAAACCCAAGCAAATAACGCCCCAACGGGGATGACAAGAACCAGCGCAGGAAGAAGATCCGCCACGCGAATGCGCGTGACCTCAAGAATGTTGAGCCCCAACCCCACGATCATCAGTCCACCCACGCCGTTAAAGAGCACGAGACGCGAATCGCCGGCAGGGTCGATCCACGCGCTCGCCAGCAGTGCGCCGGACAGGGCGATGGCGCCTTGGTACAGCAGGACTGGCACAGCTGATACGGCCACCCCAACCCCGAACGTGGCGGCCATCGCAATGGAGCCCACCCCGTCAAGCACCCCCTTAAGAAACAGCGCCGAGTGGTCCCCAGAAACACCGCTTTGAAGCGAACCTACAATCGCGAGAGGACCGACCAAGAACAGCAGCGTCGCCGTCACGAAACCTTCGGAGAAACGTCCGCGCGACGCGAAACGACGTTGCAGTGCGTCCCCGAAACGCTCCAGGCGGTCCTGTAAACCCAGCGCACTTCCAAGAACACCACCCAAGGCGAGGGCCACAAGAAGCACCACCACGCCCGGCGCGTCTTCGACTTGCCGTACTGGCCATGCAAGGTCGATGCCGACAAACAGGACCACCAAGCCCACGGCGTGCATCATCGTGCGGCGGTGTTGTTCGGTGAGTCCGGAACGAAGCAACAGTCCCAGGAAGGCACCGACCACGATGAGGGCGGCGTTTGCAAACGTCCCCAGCAGGGCAGACATCACGGGGCTTGGTCGCGATCGCCTGCCTCGGATTGGGTGGACCTGAGCACCATGACCGTCACGATACCGCCAGCCACAAGCGGTAGTCCGATTAGCCAAAGCAGCCACGTGCGGACGCTCTGGGGTCCCGTCTCTGTCGGCGGGAAAATGAACGACAGCGCCTCACCTGTGGCCTGCCCGCCAAGGCCCATGACGACGGTCGCATTGGCTTCTTCCTGTGGGTAGGTTTGGTCGCGAAACTGAAGCGACCAAGACTCAGCATCCGCGAGGGTCAAACCAACCTCGTAACGGCCTTCCTGGGTCTCTTCGAATCGGTCGCTGGCAATCAGCGGTGCATCGGCGCCGTATGGGGTGGCTTCCACGAACACAATGGCATCTTCGATCGGCGCCCCGACTGGATCACGCATCTCAATCCGCACGGTGAAAGGCTCACCCGGTTGCGGCCGGCTTGGCTCGGTGGTCACCGTGCCGAACACCAGGGTGGCGTGGGCCGACACGAAACTTAGCGCCGAGAGCGAAAAGAAGAAGGCAAGTGTGAAGATGGCTCGCTGTAACCGGTGTGTCATAAGGTTGGCCCTAAGATAGTGCCACGCATTTCCATGGGGAGGGCAAGCACGACGACCTGGAATGCGGTGATGGCTAGGACAAACAGCAGCATGGGCCACATGGCCAGCGCAGCCTTTCGGCCGAAGTCGCGCAGAGCGATCCGGATGGTCACGTAAGAAGCAAGCAGGGCGTACGCGCCACTGACCGCCGCGGCAGTGGGGAAGAGCCACGAAGACGGTATGAAGCGAGCAATTCGCCAGTTGGGATCCACGTCAAAGCCGCGCCATTCGAAGAAGTGCTGCGTGACCGGCCAGATTGATGCTGCACCGGTCAGGAAGTGAAAGAGGTAGTGCGCAGCCCAGAAGCCAAACCCGAGCGCCACAAAGACGTACCCCCAGCGCATGATGGCTGCCCTTGGGTGAACGCCTTTCCCGCCCACTGCATCGGAAGCGACCGCGGCAGCGAGAGAAACCACCAAACCAAGGACGGTGATCCCAGCGAAGATCACGCCCAACAAGAGCGTTTCGTTTCGCGTGGTCAGGGTCCTTGAGAGCCACTCGGCGACGTCATAAAACGGCGGCACCATTGCCATGGCGTTGAGCAGGCCCCAGTACAGCATGGCGGTCGCCACCGTCATCAGGGGTAGGCCCCAGCGCCGGTCCCAAGCGCGGGCGAGCAGTTCGCGTGCCGGCGAACGCACGGTGATGGACACATTGTCGTAAGGGCACGCCCGGACGCAGTTCATGCATGAGGTGCAGTCCATATTGCCGGTCATGGTCGGCACCATGAGGTTGGTTTCACAGCCAGGAAATTGTCCTTCACCGTTTGCGTGCGTGACCGAACTTAAGGGAATGAACGCCAAGTCACCTGACGCACGCGTCGGGTCGGCGTACGACTCACGGCCGTGCAAGCACGGTTTTTCTGAGCAGCTGTCACAGATCGACGTGTCGGTGGCGGTCACTTGGGTGGGGGAGATGCTCGCGAACATGAAATTGAAGTTCCCAAGTGGGCAGACGTACTTGCAGAACGTACCTTTGGGGAAAAACGCATCGATCGCCAGAGCGCCGGCGAAGTAGGCGATCGCCAGCCACGCCGTCAGCCATGGACTTGCCCAGAGATTAAAGGCCTCGTACGAGAAGAAAACCGCCAGCAGCAAAAACCCCACAAGCCACTTCGACTTAAGGGCCTTGGGCCACCTGAACTCACGTCCCAGCATGCGCTTCAGGAAGTTGGCGGGACGGCGCGTGAGCATCAGCGGACAACCGGCACAAAAGGCGTTTCCTGCTACGGCGAGCGCCACGACGACCAAGCCCCGATAATGCAGCCACGTGGCGGTCGTCGCAAAATTCCGGGGTGCCAACTGCCGACCGGTTAGGCCGTCCACAATGACAAACAGGGCGAGCAGTAACAGTGGCAGCTGAAAGACAAGCCGGGCGTGCTTCCAACGTAAAAAGTGGCGTAAGCCAGGTAGCCGAAGGAGATCAAAGCCGCGTGGTTGCGGCGGGTAACTGCCGTGCGTCGGTAGGGTGATTCGCTCCGCCAAGACGGTTACTCGCGCGCGACGTTCAGTTCAACTTCGTCCGTCAGCGACGTACCATCGGCCAGCGTGACATCGGTGGTGAGGATCCAATCACCCGCCATGGTGAACTCAAACGCACCGGTGGCGTACTCGCCGGGGCGGACTTCTGCGGCTGTGTCGATCACCGGCACCATGCCTGCGTGCGTCATGTCGCCGGTCACTTCCACGGTCGCGCCTGACACACCGGAACCGTCAGGGTTGAGGACGAACACGGTCACGGTTGAGGGCCCGACCACAGGATCTGTTGCCGTTTCGGTACGAAGCAGAACCGAAGATGCGTTACTGGTTTCGACCGATCCTGCCGTGCTGGAGGCACCCTCCGATTCGCTGTCTTGGTTGCCCGAAGGGCCGCAGGCTGCCAAGGTTCCAATGACTAACAAGGCAAGAAAGGCTCTAAGCATGTTTCAGACGCTAGCACGCGCACGTTAGGGCGAACGTCCTCAGCGGTCCCACGAGGAGGGGCCCACCGCTCAAGCGCCGTAAGGTACGCGAGGACAGCCCGCTCAAGCGCGGCTGCGGTCTGTGCGGTGTCCTGCATCCAGGCCAGGTCGTCTGGGTGGCTGAGGTAACCCAGCTCAACAATCACGCTTGGGGTTTGCGGCGCGGTCGCATGACGCAACCGGTGGCTCGCAAACGCATAGTAGTCGTTCATGCCTGCCGAAATATTCGCAAGATCGTGCGGCAAGCCCGACGCCTCGAGGTACGCCCGGTCGATCGCCCGCAATAGCAGCGGTTCTCGGTCGTTACGTTCAGGCTGGCGGTGTGCACTCTTATAGCCACGGCGCTCGGGATTCTCGCTCGAGTCCGCGTGGATAGACAAGAAGACATCGGCGCGGTAGTCCGGAGGTACCACCGCCGGCAAGATGTCCACGTGAACCCCTGCCTGGCTCAGGCGGCGCGTCAGTTCGGTCACGACAGCCATGTTGATGTCGATCTCCTCCACGCCGCGGGCGTACCCGCCCGTGCTGATACGCAGCGCCGCCGTTTCTTCTGGATGCCGTTCAGCCAACCAATGCCCCACCTGCAAACCAACCCGCGGCGGGCCAAGCAGCCAGCCGCGAACACGGGCGACCTGGCTGACTTGGGCGTCGCCGGCAAGAATACGGCTCAGCCTGACGTCAGCATCCTGAGCGCGCAGGTTCCACAAGGCAGCCACAGCGAAGGCGGTCAGGGCAAGCGTGCCTACGAGACCTACCACCACCCTTTGGAAGTGACGATCGTTCTTTAGCCAAGTTGGGGCACGCCCGTCACGATCCAGCACGTATTAAGAATACGTGGCTTGGCGTTTCGGCGCTAGATGCGTTCAGCGGTGAGCCAGAACACGATGTGTTCGTTGACGTTCTCAACATGATCGCCAAGGCGCTCTAGGTAACGCCCCACCGCCAGCAGTTGCGTGGCGGCCGTAATCGTCTTGCTGTTTTCGAGCATGTACGTCAGCAGCTCACGCTGAATCTGCTCGTAAAGCTCATCGATTTCACCGTCCATGGCGCGTGCTTCGCGCGCTTGGTCGGCGGACTCCTCGGCCAAGGCCGCGATGGTGGCATCCACCATGGCCTCTTCCACTTCCAGGATACGCTTCATGTCGATGTACTTCTTGACGGGTGGGTTGGCGGCAAGCTCAATACCGGCCCGTGCCACATGCAACGCGTAGTCACCCGCCCGTTCAATGTCCGCTAACGCCCGGTGCATGGCGCCAAGAAAGCGGAGGTCGCGCGCGGCAGGCTGTCGGCGGGCAATGACCGTCAAGATCTGCTGCTCAAGCGACGCCTGAATGGCGTCAATTTGGGCGTCATTGTCGGCGCAGCGGCTGGCGGCATCCGGCTCAGCATCAATAAGTGCCGCCTTGGCGAAGCCGATCGACTCACGCACCATGCTGAGCATCCGAACCGTTTCGGCTGAAATGCTCTGGAGATCTTCCTCTAATGCGTTCATTGGGTTAGAACCTACCATGCGCCCATCTTTAGGCACCGACGTCAGGCACGTGTCAGCCGCCAGCTTGCTGTTTTACGGCGCTTGACAGAAAGATGACGAAACACACCATGCGAGACGCTAATCTGTGCGTGTGTACAAGATGCTTGGCGTGAGAGGTGGCGAGCGGTGAGTGAAACGGTAAACGTTTTGATCGTTGAAGACGACGCAACGGTGCGTGAGTTGCTTGCATTGCACCTTAAGCGTGCCGGCTTTCACACCCTTGAAGCCGCAACCGCTGAGGATGCTTGGGACGACTTGAACCAGGCTGACCTGGTGGTGCTTGATCGCATGCTGCCAGGCGAGTCGGGTGACGATTTCCTGAAACGCTTACGCATGCATCCAACCCAAGGCGACCTGCCGGTGCTGATGCTGACGGCACGCGCGAGCGAGGTGGATCGTGTCAGCGGCCTTGACGGTGGTGCCGATGACTACATGGTCAAACCGTTCAGCGCTCCTGAGCTGGTGGCCCGACTTCGCGCTTTGCTGCGGCGCGCGCCATCCAAACGCAAGATGACGGTTGGCCCGCTGACGGTGGATGTTGAGGAAGCGACGGCCGAGCTGGACGGCGTGCCTGTCATGCTCACGCGCCGTGAGTTTGAGCTACTTGCCTTCCTTGCGGCCAGTCCCGGCCGTGTGTTCTCCCGTACGGAACTGCTCGACCGGGTGTGGGGTGAATCGTTCCTTGGCACGGAACGAACGGTCGATCAGCACGTGGCGCAGTTGCGGCAGCGTGTCGGTGAAGGTCTGATCGATACGGTTCGGGGAAGGGGATACCGGCTTGTTCAACCAGGCGACACCGACGACTGAGATCGCCAATGATCTTGCTGAAGGCATCATCCTGGTGCGTGACGGGCGGGTCGAACGCTTGAATGCGGCCGCGGCTGCCATGCTGGGTGCCGACCTTGAACGCAGCGCAGGCCTGCCGCTCATTGCCGTCTTACGAGACCATCGTCTCGAGCGACTTTGGTTGGAGGGCGGTGAGGCTGAACTGCGTTTGCGTGGCCGTGATGTGGTCGCGCGCGCGGTGGAGGACGGCTTGATTTTGCTGGATGTCACCGAGACGAAGGCCGCCAAGACCGAGGCACGTGAACTGCTGGCGGTGCTGTCGCACGAACTGCGCACACCGGTGACCGCCGTCCGGTCAACCCTGGAAGCCCTCGGGTACGACGACTTGCCGCAAGCCACCAAGGCGCAGTTCTTGCAGCGCGCGGTGGAGGAAATTGAACGGTTGGTGCGCTTGCTTGATGACCTGACGGTGGACGTGGTGCCACCTCGTGTGAGACAAGTTGAGTTTGCCTGGCTCCTTAGTCGCGCAGAAGCGCTCCTTGAGGACACCCTCACCTCACGGGCGGTGCGCGTGGCGTATGTGGGAACACCGGTCACGTTGCATGCCGATCCTGACAAGCTGTTACAGGTCCTGATCAACCTGATTGAAAACGCCGCCATTCATGGGCCGAGTGACGCCGTGATTGAGGTTCGTGCGGAACCGACCCCGGGCGGAATGAACGTGACCGTGCGCGATGAGGGTGAGCCGCTCGACCCCGCGATGGTCGAAGCGCTGTTCCGCCCGCACCGGCAGGGCCAAAGCCCACGAGGACGAGGGACAGGCATGGGTCTCTACATCGTGAAGAGCATTGCGGAGCGCGCGGGAGGACACGCGTGGTCTCGGGTATGGGTGGATGAAGCAAAAAACCGTTCAGGCAACGAATTTGGTGTGTTTATTCCGAATCGCGAGGAGCTTGAAGCGAGCGAATCCTCTCAAGTGGCTCCGTAACAGGTGGCGTGAGGGTTCGCTTAAGGCGGCGGGCGTTGCGTTCTTCTCGCCGGTCTGAGAAGCCGCGGGCGCTCTCCAAGGCGAGCGCGTGGGTGTCCACCGGTTCGGCATGCACGGCGTTGGCTTTGGCGTCGCCTGCCAACCACGACCAAAACCCCGCGGGCGGCAGGGTCACCACGAATGCCAAGACCGTCCACATCAGCGCGGGTGGGGCGAAGTGCTGGACGAGCAGCCCGACGTCCGCACCGGGGTTGTCAATGCCCCAGAGCGCCAGGGAATACGTGGAGGACGCCAGCGCCCAGGAGCCCAGGATGGCGATGGCCGGAAGCCATGGTAGATGGCGGGTACGGCGTGTGCGACCAAGGCCGATCCAGCCGACCGCGACCAGGATGACGACCAGGCGTAGGTCCTCGATGGCGAAGACGCCCTGGGGTGCCCCCAAGGCAAGCCAGGCACTGCTGAGCAGCACGCCCGTCAAGGGCCCCATCGCGTAGGTGAGCACCAGAAGTGGTGCCAACACGAGGGGGGTGAGCGAAAGGTCGGTTGCAGGCGCAAACATCCGGGCGGCCTCCAGCGCCATCGTGAGCAGGAGTGCCACCGGAATGGCGACCCAACTTCGGGCCCGCTTGAGGCGTGCCACCTCACCATCGAGGAAAGCCTCAGCGACGCCGACCACAAGGATGACCGCGGCCGCAATGAGGGCAAAGCCAACCAGGGGATCGCTGCTGGCACGCGTGATCAGGTGGTTGAAGGTCGCTTGGTTCATGCGTTCGCCTCGGGCGGCCAGTGTTGTGGGAAGTCGTCGCGGACTTCCGCCAGTGTGTCTGCAAACGGTGACACGTCGTAGCGTTTGCGCCGCGTCATGCGGGCGACCGCCTGCCAGCCTTCACGGTTGCGTTCCGGGCCAAATCGTCTCTGCCATAACGCCACAGCTTGCAGTCCAAGGCGGTGCGCTTCGCGGCGCAGGGCCCCAGCCCGCCTGGCGTCCAGCAACATCGAGCCGCGCAGGCCTTCCACCCAAAATGGCGGTGCGTCGGGGGTGGAGGTTCCGCCCAAGTGGGTTGCGGTTGCACCGACCATGACGTTGCGCCAGCCGTGATCACGGGCCCTTAAGCTGAACTCGAGGTCTTCGTTACCGAACCGGAGGGAAGGATCGAACCCGCCGATGTCAGCGACGGCTTCCATGTTGACCGCGAACAGGCAACCTGAAATCCAGCTGACGTCGCGGTCCTCGTCGGCCTTAAGGCCGCGGGTTTCGAGCGCGTAGGGCAGGCCTTGACGCTGAGGCGTCCCGTCCGCAGTCACGATTTTGGGTCCCGTGACAGCAACCCGTTCGCCTTGAAAGGGCCGCGCCATCCGCTCAAGCGTGTCGGATTCAATGAAGGCGTCGGCGTTCATGATGGTGCAGATGGGTCCGTCGCAGTGTCGAAATGCCACGTTGCAGGCGTGCGAGTAAGAATGGTTTTCGGTGTCCAACCACCGCACGCCGTAAGTCGTCTCGGTGGCTTGGGCGTACGCCTGATCCTCCGGACCGGTATGCAATACGTGCACGCGGGCTTCAGGGGCGTGCGTGTTCAGGCGCGCGAGGCAACGCTCGAGGTCGTCGCGCGTGTCGTAATGAATCACGAACACGTCGGCTGGTGTCACGGGCTTAGGGTAGCGCAAGTCGGCGGGGACGCCACGCCGTTACGAGGTTGAGGTTGGATCGTGCCAAGCGTGTCCGGCTGCCTGCAGGAGGCGTTCGGCAGCGTCAGGGCCAGATGTACCCGCTGGGTAGAAGTGCGGGTCGGCCATGGGGCCCGAGCCGTTCAACAGGGGTTCTACAATCCGCCATTGGGCCTCAATCTCGTCGGCACGCATAAACAGGGTCGCGTCGCCAAGCATGGCGTCAAGAAGCAGCGTTTCGTACGCGTCGGGTGGTGACCGGTCGAACCGGCCTTCGTACGCAAAGTCGAGACTGACACGACCGAGGTTGGTGCCCTGGCCTGGCTGTTTGGCGTTGAAAACGAACTGGATCCCCTCATCGGGATTGACGCGGAGCACGAGACGGTCGGCCTTCAGTGGGTCTTTCAGCGCGAACGGCACGTGCGGGGGTTTCTTGAAATTAAGCACAATTTCTGTGGTCTTGGCGCCCATGCGCTTGCCGCTACGGACGTAGAACGGCACGCCGGACCAACGCCAGTTATTGATTTTGAAGCGGACGGCGGCGTAGGTGGCTTGGTTGGACTGATCGGTCACGCCATCTTCGTCACGGTAGCCGGGTGTGTCCCCGTGACGGTCGTACTGTCCGAAGACAACATCGTCGCGACTCGGCGCTTCAAGTGCGTCAAAGACCTTGACCTTCTCGTCGCGTACGGCGTTGGCTTGCCACCGCGACGGTGGTTCCATGGCGACCAAAGCGATCAACTGCAGCAGGTGGTTTTGAAACACGTCGCGGACCACCCCGGCGGCTTCGTAGAAGGCGCCACGGCCTTCGACGCCCATGGGTTCCATCATGGAAATCTCAACGTAGTCCACGTACTTGTTGGACCAGATCGGCTCGAAGAGTGCGTTGGCGAAGCGCAAGACCGCGATGTTCTGCGCGGTCTCTTTGGCGAGATAGTGATCGATTCGGTAGATCTGGTCTTCGGCGAACGCTTCAGAAATGACGTTGTTGAGTTGCTGGGCCGATTTGGTGTCGTGCCCGAACGGCTTTTCGATGACCAGGCGCGTCCAGCCCCCCTCGGGGCTTGCAGCCAAGCCGCTGGCGACCATGGCGTTCACAATGTCTTCGTAGGTTTCAGGTGGTGTGGCGGTGTAGAACAGGCGGCGAGGGTGACCGAGTCCGTCAAGCGCTGCAAGGAGCTCCGTATGTCCTGCGGTGTCACCGTAGCCGCCGCGCACGTAGTGAAGGCGCGGCGCGAAGCTGTCCCACGCCGCTTGGTCCACGGTTCCGACGTAGGTCTGAAGCGCGCCGTGAAGGCTGTCGCGAAGTTCGGTGTTGCTGCGTTCGCTGCGGGCGTACCCAACAATTTGGGTGTTTTCGTGCAGGCGACCTTCGAGGTGCAACGCCCACAAGGCGGGGACGAGCTTGCGGGCAGCCAAATCTCCCGTAATGCCGAAAATGACGAAGGTACAAGGTTCGCTTTGGCGACCGTTGCTCGCGGCCAAGGAAACGGTTTCGGCGTCGTTCGGCATGGCGAGGATGTTACCAGCCCAGCGCGCAAGTTCGGGTCTTCGCCCAGCGTGGTAGCCTCCCGGCCGTACCGTCGCGCGTGGCGCGACACTTCGCGAGGAGGTCATGGTGGCCGATTCAATGGAAAACGCGCTTGCGTTGTTGGCCCGCGGGGCAGATCAGGTCGTGCCGGAGGACGGCATTACCGAAGCGCTGAAGCGCGCTGAGCAGGAAGGCCGACCGCTACGTGTGAAGTTGGGTGTGGATCCATCCAGCTCGGACTTGCATGTGGGCCACGCGGTCGTGCTTCGGAAGATGCGCCAGTTTCAAGATCTAGGCCACACCGCGGTCCTGATTGTGGGTGACTTCACCGCAACGATCGGCGACCCATCCGGCCGGAACAAAACGCGACCCGCCTTGACCCTTGAAGAGACGCGTCAAAACGGCCAGACGTACGTCGATCAGGCGTCTTTGGTGCTGGATACAGACCCATCCAAACTCGAAATTCGCCACAATTCGGAATGGCTAGCCGACCTGGGTTTTGGTGCGTTGGTGCGCCTTGCGTCGACGTACACGGTTGCGCGAATGCTTGAGCGTGATGATTTCACCAAGCGGTACCAGCAGGGCGTGCCGATTAGTGTGCATGAGTTTCTTTACCCGCTCGCGCAAGCGTACGACTCAGTGGCGGTGGAGGCCGACGTGGAGCTGGGTGGGACCGACCAATTGTTCAACCTGCTCGTCGGCCGTGATGTGCAGCGTGCTTACGGGCAAGCCCCCCAAATCGCTTTGACCACACCTCTGCTTGAGGGGCTTGATGGTCGCGAGAAGATGTCGAAGAGTCTTGGCAACACGATTGGGTTGACCGACCGTCCGGCTGAGATGTTTAAGAAGGCCATGCAGGTGCGTGATGACCTGCTGCTTCGGTATGCAGAGTTATGCACGCCCGTCGATTTGGTTGAGCTTGGCGGTGTGTTGGCAAGCGATCCGGTTGAAGCGCACCGTCGTTTCGCTCGGGCGCTGGTGACGCTCTATCACGGCGACGCCGACCTTGATGAAGCGGAACAACGCTACGACGAGGTGGCAAAGGGCGGCATTCCTGACGATATTCCGGTCGTGATGGTGCCGCACGCTGACTTGGATGCGGGGATGGTGGGTGTCTTGCGTCTTGCGGTCCTGGCAGGGTTCGCGTCGTCCAATGGGGAGGCGCGACGCCTGATTCAGAACCGTGGCTTGCGTCTCAATGGTGAGGTTGTGGAAGACCCGAAAGCGCAGGTCAATCCGGCAGACCGTCCGATTTTCCAGCGGGGTCGCGACCGGTTTGTCCGTGTGCAGGCCAGCGAAGCCTAGCGTTGGATTGAGTGTGGGTCGTTTAGACGGCCAGGATGTTGGCGAGCTCAACCAGCGGTTCGTCGATCGGTTTTTCGTTCTCCCAGACGTCATCGAGTGGCACGAACACGTGACCACGTTTGTCGGTTCCCACCATCACGCCCTGTTCACCGTTGAGTAGGCCTTCGACGGCCATGTAGCCGAGCCTGGAAGCGAGCACACGGTCGCGGGTGGAGGGGCTGCCTCCGCGTTGGACGTGACCGAGGATGGAGGTGCGGACATCAAAACCGGCGCGTTCTTGGATGGAGCGCTGCAGGGCGATGGCGCCGCCTGGAAAGGCGCCCTCGGCAACGACGACAATGCTGCTGGTTTTTCCGCGACGTTCGGCCTGAGCGAGGGTGTCGGCCACGGCGTCAACGTCAACCGGGCGCTCGGGAATGAGGATGGCTTCCGCTCCGCCTGCCACACCGACGTTAAGGGCAATATGGCCGCTGTTGCGTCCCATGACCTCCACGAGGAACAGCCGGTCGTGCGAGGCGGCGGTGTCACGAAGACGGTCGACGGATTCGAGGGCAATATTCAGGGCGGTGTTGAATCCGATCGAGACGTCGGTGCCGTAGATGTCGTTATCGATGGTGCCTGGCACACCGATGGTGGGGATGGCGTGCTCTTCTTGCAACTTAGAGGCGCCACGGAAGCTTCCGTCACCGCCGATCACGACCAGTCCGTCAATGCCGTGTCGCTTCAGGATGTCAGCTCCGCGTGCGCGGCCTTCGGGTTTCATCCATTCTTTGCAGCGGGCAGTCCGGAGGATGGTTCCGCCGCGTTGAATGATGTTCGCGACGCTGCGTGGCCCCATCTCGTGCACGTCGCCGTCCAGCAGGCCTTGGTAGCCGCGGTAGATCGCAGAGACTCGAATTTGGTGGTGGATTGCGGTGCGGACGACGGCGCGAATAGCGGCGTTCATGCCGGGTGCGTCGCCGCCGCTGGTCAAAACGCCAATATGCTTCATCGCGGTTGAGTATAGCCGTGCGCTAGACATTGTGCCTTGCGCTATTGGGATGGCGCCTGGGTGGCATGCCAGACTGTTTTCATGAAACTCATCTCACTCACACAGCACGACGTGGGCGACCCGCGGGTACCGTTGCTGCCTCAGCACGTCAAAAGGCTCCAATCCCTCGGTTTCGAAGTGCATTTGGAGATGGGCTTTGGCCGTTCCATCAACCTAGACGACGATGCTTACAAGGCCGAAGGTGCCAAGGTTGCCTCTGCGCCTGAGTGCCTCAGCGATGCCGACGTCCTCGTATCGCTACAGGTTCCTCCCGTTGATGTCTTAGAGGCCCTACCCGCGGGAGCGAAAGTCGTGTCGTTCTTTGAGCCGTTCAGCCGGTATGACGCGTTGCATACAGCCCTGCAGCGCGGCCTCGAGGTTTGGTGCATGGAGTTGGTGCCGCGCACCAGCTACGCCCAGAAGATGGATGCGCTGTCGAGCCAAGCCAGCTTGGCGGGTTATGCGGCCGTCCTTCACGCGGCGACGGTGAGCCCGAAAGTGTTTCCGATGATGTCGACGCCCGCGGGCACGATTAAGCCTGCCAGGGTCTTCGTGGTTGGTGTGGGGGTGGCGGGTCTGCAGGCGATCGCCACAGCCAAGCGGCTCGGAGCGCGCGTTGAAGCGTATGACACCAGGCCAACGGTGGCCGATCAGGTGAAGTCGCTGGGGGCGAAGTTTGTCGAGCTTGATATTGGTGAAACCGGTCAAACCGAGCAAGGGTACGCCAGGGCGTTGACGGACGCTCAGCTGCAACGTCAGCGTGAGCAGATGGCGGCGGTCGTGGCCCAGTCGGACGTGCTTATTACGACGGCGCAGCTGTTCGGTCGTCCAGCCCCCCGCATTATTGATGACGGCATGCTTGCTGGGATGGCTCCAGGCAGTGTTGTGGTCGATATGGCTGCCTCGTCTGGCGGCAACGTTGAGGGCAGTGAGCCAGAGCAGACGGTCGTCAAGCATGGTGTGACCATTCTGGGTCGGTCGCAATGGGCGGCCACCGTGGCTTTGGATGCGAGCGGCATGTACGGCGCGAATGTCGTCAATTTGATCGACCACGCGTTTGATGCTGAAGCCTCTGCGTTCGCCACCTCGGACACGGACGAGTTGCTGGGAGCCGTGTCGCTGGTTCGCGATGGTCGCATCCAGGATGAACGGGTGGCGGCCCGCTGGGAGGGCTTTGAGGAGGATGTCCCATGATGGTTTTTGTGTTTGTGTTGGCGTTGTTTCTTGGGGTTGAGTTAATCAACAAGGTGCCCAGTCAGCTGCACACGCCGTTGATGTCCGGTTCAAACGCCATTAGTGGCATTACCTTGGTGGGCGCCCTTATCGCCGCGTCAAGTGACACGGCGGTCGGGTCTGTTCTTGGGGTGCTTGCGCTGGTGTTTGCCACGGTGAATGTCGTCGGTGGTTACTTGGTGACCGACCGCATGCTGCAAATGTTCAAGCCACGTTCGGGTCCGGAGCAGTGACGATGGCGCTTGAGTTGGCGTACGTCGTGGCAGCGGTGCTCTTCATCTTGGGTATCAAGATGCTGGGCCGTGCGGAAACGGCGCGTCGCGGCAACGTGGTGTCAGCCGGTGGCATGTTGGTGGCGGTCGTGGCCACGTTGGTCAGTGGCGGCATGGCGTGGACGTGGATTGTGGTTGGTCTGGTCGTGGGCGGTGCGGTGGGAACGGTGGCCGCCCGCACGGTGCAGATGACCGCCATGCCTGAGTTGGTGGCGTTGCTGAACGGTTCAGGAGGGTTGGCGTCGATGCTGGTCGCCACGGCTGAGTGGTGGGGTCAGCCGGTGGGTTCACCACTACGCAATGTCGCCATTGTTCTCGCGATTTGGGTGGGTTCGATCGCGGCCTCTGGCAGCGTGATGGCGTGGGGCAAGCTGGCGGGACGGGTGCCAGGCCGGTCGGTGCGCTTACCGGCGCACGCTTTTGTATCAGTGGCGTTGTTCGTCGCGTCGCTTGCTGCTGCGGTGGTGTTTGTGTGGCCGCTGCCGTCCGGGTTGATGGCGCTGGCGTTGGGGGTGCTGGTGGTGACGGCTTTGGTACTGGGGGTCACGCAGGTCCTCCCGATCGGTGGTGCGGACATGCCGATTGTCGTGAGTTTGCTGAATGCGTCTTCGGGCCTGGCGGCCTCCATGGCGGGCTTCGTGTTGGACAACAGTGCGTTGGTGGTGGCTGGTTCCCTAGTGGGCGCTTCCGGTTTCATTTTGACCGACATCATGTGCCGCAGTATGAATCGCTCTCTCGCGAACGTCCTTTTCGGGGGACTGTCAGCCGCACCGTCCGGGTCAGCCAAGGTCGAAGGAGACGTTCAGCCCATTGGGATGGAGGACGCGTACTACATTCTGGAGGCGGCTGCGAACGTGGTGGTCGTGCCGGGGTACGGCATGGCTGTGGCGCAAGCGCAGCATGCGGTGCGTGAGCTGGCGGAACAGTTGGAGGCGAACGGGGCGGAAGTGCGTTACGCGATTCATCCGGTGGCAGGCCGGATGCCAGGGCACATGAATGTGCTTTTGGCCGAGGCGAATGTGGCTTACGAACAGCTGGTGGAACCTGACGACGTGAACCCGACGATGGATACCGTCGATGTGGCGATCGTGATCGGTGCCAATGATGTGGTGAATCCAGCGGCGCGCGAGGATGCGGGAAGTCCGCTGTATGGGATGCCCATTCTGAACGTTGATGAGGCCCGCACAACCTTCGTGTTGAAGCGTTCCATGAACCCGGGTTTTTCAGGTGTGCAGAATCCGTTGTTCGTGAAGCCAAATACGCGCATGCTGTTTGGAGACGCCAAGGAGACGGTGACCGCGTTGGTCTCTGAGTTCAAGAACGCATAACCGCTTCGTGTAATAAGATAACTTGACATACATGCACTCAGGTTTTTATGTTGCGTGGCATGGAGAGTCAACAATTCACACACGCGGCCACCGCCGCCCTACAACGCGCCCAAGAGCTTGCTCGCGAACGAAGGCACGCTGAAATCGGCACGCCACACCTGATGGCGGCCTTGCTCACAGACCACGAGAGCCCCGCGAGGCGCATCCTTGAACGCGCCGGTGCGGACGTTGAGCAGACCCAACAAAAGGTTGAAGCAACCCTCAACGCCCGTCCCACCGTGCAAGGCGACGCCGGCACCGCCGCCCCCGATACCCACCTGACCGAGGCCCTCGCCCAAAGCCAAGCCCAAGCCGCCCGCTGGGGCGACAGCTACGTCGCTGCCGATGCCCTGCTTCTCGGCATCGTCCACGCCGATCGCGACCTTGCGGGAATCCTGCCGGACCTCGACACCCTCGAGCAAACCGCCAGCACCATCCGTGCCGGCAAGCAGGTGCACAGCCCCGACGCTGAACAAACCTTCGAGTCGCTCGAGCGTTACGGCATCGACCTCACCGAACGAGCCCGGAATGGGGAACTTGATCCTGTCATCGGCCGCGATGAGGAGATCCGCCGTGCCGTCCAGATTCTCTTGCGCCGCACCAAAAACAACCCGGTCCTCATCGGCGAGCCCGGGGTCGGCAAAACCGCCATCGCCGAAGGCCTCGCCCAACGCATCGTGGCAGGCGACATCCCAGAAGGACTCCAAGACAAACGCATTGTGCAACTCGACATGGGCTCGTTGCTCGCTGGCGCCAAATACCGCGGCGAGTTCGAGGAGCGCCTCAAATCCGTCGTCGACGACGTCACGCAAGCCGAGGGCCAGGTCATCATGTTCATCGATGAGCTGCACACCATCGTCGGCGCCGGTCAAACGGAGGGGTCGGTTGACGCCGGCAACATGCTCAAGCCCGCCCTGGCTCGCGGCCAGCTGCGCTTGATCGGGGCCACCACCCTCAACGAGTACCGCACGATCGAAAAAGATGCCGCTCTTGAGCGGCGGTTTCAACCGATCTTTGTGGACGAGCCAAACGTCGAAGAGACCGTGACCATCCTCAGGGGGCTTAAAGAGAAGTACGAAGTCCACCACGGCGTACGCATCAGCGACCCCGCCATCGTGGCGGCTGCCACCCTCAGCCACCGCTACCTCACCGACCGCAAACTCCCCGACGCCGCCATCGACCTGATCGACGAAGCCGCGTCACGCATTCGCGTCCAACTCGACAGTCTCCCGGAAAGCATCGACACCCTCAAGCGCCGCAAGCTCGAGCTTGACGTTGAGCTCGCCGCCCTCGCCAAAGAAGAAGACCCAGAAAGTGCCGAACGCATGAAACGGGCGCAAGAAGAACTGAGCATCCTGGAGACCGACATCGAGCGCGCCCAAAGCGATTGGCAACAAGAGAAACAACGGCTCGACGACTTGCGCGAGGCGCAAGCCGAACGCGACCGCGTTCGTACCCAAATCGAGTCAGCGGAACGCAATTACGACCTGAACACAGCCGCCGAACTGCGTTACGGCCACCTACCTAAACTCGACGAGCGCATCAAAGAGTTGGCGCAAGGCCTACAACAGGCCAAGTACGTCAGCCTTGAAGTGGACGAAGACCAAGTGGCTTTCGTCGTCGCCCGCGCGACCGGGATTCCTGTCGCCAGATTAATGGAAAGCGAACGCCAAAAACTGCTTCGCATGGAGGACGAGTTGCACGAACGCGTGGTCGGCCAAGATGCGGCATTGACCGCCGTGTCAGATGCGGTGCGCCGGAGCCGTGCGGGCCTCGCCCCGCAAGGAAGACCCATCGGCAGCTTCTTGTTTTTAGGCCCAACAGGGGTGGGCAAGACCGAAACCGCGAAAGCTGTGGCCCAACACCTGTTCGACGATGAAGACGCCCTCGTACGCCTCGATATGAGCGAGTACATGGAGAAGCACTCAGTCGCGCGCCTGATTGGTGCCCCTCCCGGTTACGTCGGCTACGAGGAAGGCGGGCAACTCACCGAACGCGTTCGCCGGCGTCCCTACACGGTCGTGCTCTTCGATGAGATTGAGAAAGCACACCCGGATGTCTTCAACGCACTGCTGCAAGTCATGGATGACGGACGCCTCACCGACGCCAAAGGCCGCACGGTTGACTTCCGCAACACCGTCATCGTCCTCACGAGCAACATCGGCAGTCCCCGCATTCTCGAAATGGGCCGGACAGGCGCCACCCAAGACCAACTCGAGGCGGCCATCCAGAACGAGCTGCAGCAGGCCTTCCGCCCCGAGTTCATCAACCGCCTTGACGACGTGGTGGTCTTCCGCGGGCTCGACGAAGCGCAAGTCGCGAACATCGCCCGCCTGCGCGTGCACGAACTCAGCAAACGACTCGCAGGCGAACGCATCGAATTAAACGTCAGCGACGACGCGCTCGCACACTTGGCGCAGGCAGGCTTCGACCCTGCGTTCGGCGCAAGGCCGCTTGCGCGCACCATCCGCGATGAGCTCGAGACACCACTCAGCAAGGAGATCCTCTCAGGCCGCATTCAAGCCGGCGATCACGTGCGTGCTGACGTTGGTGGCGGACAGCTCACGTTCAACACCGAGCGACCTCAAGAGGTCCTGAACTAACCGTGGCGCGCCGTTACGGTCTAACCAGGGCGGCGAACGGTTAGCGCTTGGTCTTCAGGCAACGAGCGTAGGTTCTCGCCGGGGCCAAGCGCGACCACGAACGCGTCACGCGAGGCCTCCATGGCGTCCGCGAGGGCGGTCAGTGCAGCCGGTTCAGCCTCAAGCAGTTCGGTGTTGAGCCGTTCAATCTGGTCGGCGGTCCCTCGCATGCGCCGGAGCCACCAACCGTACCCCCGCGCGCTTGGCGTTTCGTAAGGATTGAGCGAGCCAGCAGCTCCGATCACCAGCGTCTCAAACGCCTCTGAACCGAGGCTTGAGGCGGCCTCGCGCAAGCGGGCAGGCATGCTTTTGAACACCTCAAGCGTCGCCTTTAGGTTCGGGTCGCGGTACGAGAACGCACGGATCGACCCCCGCACGGGGTCGAGCGTGGCGCCCGCGCCGTACGCCCCACCCTGCAGACGCACCGTCGGTATCAGCAGATCAGAAGACAACCAGCGTGCAGCCGCCAGCCACGCGCCAGGTAACGCCTGACCGTCGTGCAGCGCCTGCCCAACCGCCACGTAATGCACCTGACCTGGCAATTCCCAGCCTTCGCGGTCATGCAAGGCAAGCGGCGACCAGCCGTCAGCCGCCGCGTCCCCAACCGGAACTGCAGCCGCCAAGCGGCTCAGTTCAGGAAGCACGGCCGCATCGGCCGCATCATCAGCACCGACATGCACCGTCATCAGGCGCCGGTCAACCAGTGCGGCATGAAATTCAGCAAGTTCGTTCTGCACAGCCGGCCAGTCGTGGTCCATTCGGTCCACCAGCGCAGCGAGCCCATCCAACGAAGCCAAGCCGTACAGGCGCTCCTGAATAGCGCCCTCATGACTGAGCTGGGCACCCACACGCTGCAGCGCAAAGCGGTGGCCGGCTCGCTCGATGGACGTACGACGGCGTGACAGGCTCTCCACAGCCAAGCGTCGCAAGCGCTCCCGGTCGTTCCAATTCGGTTTCGTCACGACCTCGGTCATGAGGTCCACCAACGTGCCAGCCTTGTTCGCCAAAGCGCGACCCCGAAGCACGACGTGCGCCAAGCCAGGATGACCGTTCACGCCGGACGCGAGCTCAACGGACACATCAATCCCGCCGGTATCGCGATCGATGGCATTCGACAATTCCGCCACCGAACGGTCTCGCGTTCCCGTCTCCAGCAGCAGCCGCCCAAGCAGCGAAAGGTACGGCGCGTCTTGAGCGGACACACCATCCATCGCGAACGCCACATCGACGTACACAAGCCCGCGCGTCGGCACATCGCTGCGCGCGACCGTCACCCCGTCGTACGCCACCTCATCGCGTTGGGGTGGCGCCAACCGTAAGTCGGTCAGGTCGGACCGATGCAAACGCGGCAGCGACGCCACCGCTTCAGGCGTATCAGGCGTCTGCTGGTGCGCCTGCAGCGCTGCATATTCAGCCTGTAAGTCGGCCTGTTCAGCCTCACCGAGCGATGCGGCGATGGTCTCAAGGTGCCGCTTTTCCTCGCGGTCGCGGCGGTCCCCCTCGGCAGGATCGCCATGGACGTGGACGTTCACGCGATGCGGGTTCTCCAGCAGTTGATTCCGCAAACGCTCGGTCAGTGCCTCTGGGGTCAGGAGGTTGGACGCCCGCAGGCGGTCCATCGCCCCGTCCAAGTCCAGCTCATGAATTGGGCTACGGCCGTGCATCCACGCGCCGATGGCATCCACCGCCAAGGCAAGACCGCGCTGTCCACCGTGAACATCCATCTCGCGAATGTCGAACTCCAAACTATTCCAGGCAGCTTCCACCGCCTCCTCACCCACGCCCTCTTCCACCACGTCCGTTAACGCCTTCACCACGGCCTCGTGCACAGCCCCCGTCTGGCTGGGGTCCACCCCACGAAGGCCAGCATGAAAACTGGACTGCTTAAGGCCGTCGCTGTAACCACCAAAGAACGCTTCACCCAACCCGCTCTCAAGCAACGCTTGGCGCACCGGCGCCGCCGGCGTGCCCACGAGCACGTGGTCTAAGACCTCCCAAATCAACCCTTCATCGGGGCCGGTTGGGGTTGGTAACGCCCACGCGACACTCGCCAAGGAGCGTCCATCCTCGTCGCTGGCGTACTGGGCCGTGACCTCACGCGGATCATTCAAGGGCGGCTGGTCGCCTGGCACCGGAAAGCTGCCTGCGTCTTCGTCCGTGAGGTACGACGCGATCCGCTCGAGGGTGGGTTCTAAGTCCACGTCACCGTGCAGCACGAAGCGGGCGCGACCCGGTGCGTAGTACTGACGGTAGAAGGCAACCAGTGCTTCGTGCGTGAGCGCAGGCATGGCCACGGGGTCGCCCCCAGACTCAAAACGGTAGGCCGTATCAGGAAACAAGGCAGCCGTTTCCGCGTGTGACAACGCCCGATTAGGGTCGGCCATGGCCCCCTTCATTTCGTTGTAGACCACCCCACCGATCTGCCATTCCTTAGGATCTTTGGATGCGATGACATGCCAGGCCTCTTGCGCGAAGGTTTGTTTGGTGAGGTTCGGCGCGAACACCGCATCCAAATAAACCTCAAGCAGGTTGGCGAAGTCGGCACGGTTCTCTGTGGCAAACGGGTACACGGTCCGGTCAGGGTATGTAAACGCGTTAATGAACCCAGCAACCGAACCCTTGATCATTTCAAAAAACGGGTCTTTCACCGGATAGCGGGCCGAACCGGCCAGCACCATGTGCTCAAGAATGTGCGCAACGCCGGTGTCGTCGCTTGGCAGCGTCGGGAAACCCACCGCGAACGTGCGGTTTGGCTCATCGGTCGGCAACCACAAAACCTCAGCTCCGGAGGGATGAACAAGCCGCTGCGCTTCCGTTTGAAGGAGCGGTAGTGAGCGCGATTCGACGGAACGAAACCCATGAAGGTGCATGAGCGGGACGCTATCACGGCCTCGTGTGGTGCAACGACGTGCATCACGCAAGACCGAAGGCCGGTGCGGCGGTATCGTCGGTTGTGGAAGGTTTGCTGATCGCCGACGTTCTCGCTCGCGTGCGCACCGCTTTAGCGGGCGGCCGGGGCGATTGGCGCTTCGTAGACCGGGATACGGCCATTCTGCCCTTAGGGGGCGAAGGCGAGTTGTGGATCTTTTCGCGGCTTCCAAACCCAGGCCTGCAGTGGCGTGAGGCATCCAACCTCGGCCGTAAGCAACCGCTCACGCCGTTCCAAGAGCAACTCACCGCGCGGGCGGGGGGCGCTGTGCTCGAGGCCACCCAGCCGGCGCTTGATCGCGTCGCCCACCTGTCGTTCGCTGGCACGGAAGGATTCGTGTCCCAACCCCCGGTGGCGTTAATCCTGGAGCTCACCGGGCGTAACGGCAACCAAATTTTGGTGCAAGACGGTCGCGTGGTCGCCTGCCAGCGCGAGGTTCGACAAGATGTCAACCGCGTCAGGCAGATCTACCCGGGCGTGACCTACCGGCCACCCCCACCGTACGAGAAGCTTGATCCCAGGAAGGCGTCAACGCAAGGTTTGCGTGATGCGCTCACCGGCTTGCCACCCAAGCGTGTCAAGAGCGTTCTAGACGGCATTGGTCCGCGCTTGACGCACGCGTTATGCGAGGCTTCAGGTGTTTCCGCAGACGAGACGCTTGAAGGCGACGCACTGGACCGGTTCGTAGGCGCCCTGGAGGCGTTGGTCGCACACCCGCTCCAGCAGGCAGAGGCGTGGGGCGCCTGGGACGGTGTGGCTACGCAGCGTCGCCGCCTACGGCAAGATGCCCTTCACAGTAAGGCAGAGCGCGCTCTGCGTGAACGCAAGCGGCTGCTTGAACGTCGCACCTTCGATGCCGAAAAAACGATCGCTGCGGAAGCGGACGTCCACACATTAAAAGCGGAAGCCGACCTGCTTTACGCCAACCCTACGGCTACGGTCCATGACGGCACAACTGTGACCCTGCAAGATTTTGATGGGTCATCGCGCGTCGTGAAGGTGGATCCGCGCCTGAGCCTGCCAGAAAACGCCAACGCGCGGTATGCGCAAGCCAAACGGCGTGAAGCCCGGGCCCAGCATGCGCGGGAGCGCCTGCAAGGCGTGACGGCCGAGCTTGGGCGGGTGGATGGGCTCCTCAACCAACTTGCGGACATGGACGAGCGAGCCTTGCAGGACGTCCTGAGCGAGTGGCTGCCCGAGCGGCCGACCGTAAGGCCCGAAGGCAAGGGCGGCCTTGCTGTGACAGATCCGCGGGGTTTTCGTGTTTGGGTCGGACGCAACGCCCGCGAGAACGACCGCATCACGTTTAAGTTGGCGAAAAGCAAAGACGTGTGGATGCACGCCCAAGGTGTCGAAGGCGCCCACGTCTTGATTCAGGCTGGAGGCAAAGACGTGCCGTTTGACACGATCTTGTTTGCGGCTGGCCTGGCAGCCGGCCATTCCAAAGCCCGCTTCGAGTCGCAAGTGCCCGTGGATTACACCCTCAAGAAACACGTGTGGCGCCCCAAAGGGGCGCCACCAGGTGCCGTCCATTTCGCGCAGCAGAAGACCGTGTTCGTCAAACCAACACGTCGCAGCGACGCTTAAAGACCGCGGTCAGGCCTTACCTGCTGAACCGAATACCTGCAGACGGTCTGCAACCACGCGGCGCATCTCGTCGCGTGCGGGCCCCAGGATTTTCCGGGGGTCAAACTGGGCCGGGTCGTCCCTCAGGACCTCGCGGACGCGGGTGGAGAACGCCAGGCGAAGGTCGGTATCCGTGTTGATCTTGGCGATACCTTCGGTAACCGCCTGCCGGACGTCGTCCTCGTGAATACCGCTCGCGTTGTGCAACTCACCACCTGCGGCCTGAAAACGTTCAACAAGGTCGGCGGGAACACCGCTGGCGCCGTGCATGACGAGCGGATGGGCAATCCGCCCAGCGATATCTTGAATGCGGGCATGGTCGATGTACGGCCGACCCGACCCTTTATTCGCGCCGTGTGACGTGCCGATCGCGACCGCCAGGTAATCGGCGCCGCTTCGCTCCATGAAACGTTCGGCTTCTTCGGGTTTGGTGAGGATCGCGTCCTCTTCGGCGACGACCACGTGTTCTTCCACCCCGCCCAAGCGACCAATCTCCGCTTCGACGGTGACCCCGAC